>CABQNH010000004.1 GCA_902465435.1 uncultured Eubacteriales bacterium
CAAAAAATTCAGAGGTTATCCACAGTTTTTATTCGGCACCTATTGTATAATGCGGATTGTGGCATTTGTGCGGTGTTGCCCTATCGCAAACCGACACAGCAGGGCGCAGTCTCCTGCTTTTTTCTATTGCGTTTCAAAAAAAACTGTGCTACTATTCTATATTATAGGATTAAAAGGGATAGGATTGGCAGGCGAGGGCATGGCGGCGGAATATATTACAAGCAGAAAAAATCCAATTGTGCAGCAGATCAAAAGGCTGCAGGCAAGCCGCGCCTATCGCAGACGCTGCGGACTATTTCCCGCCGAGGGTGTCAAGCTTCTGGAAGAGGCCATAAAGTGGTATGACGGACTGGACACGGTACTGACCACGGAGCATGTCGAGGTTAGCCGCTTAGAGGATCGCGTGCGGCATATTATAGTGCCGGATAGCTTGATGTCCTTTTTGAGCGAGCAGGAGTCGCCGCAGGGCGCACTGTTCCTTTGCCGTCTGCCGCAGGACAAGCCCCTGTGCCTGCAGCGCGGCGCGCTGATTCTCGACGGCATTCAGGATCCCGGCAATCTGGGCACGATCCTTCGCACGGCGGATGCGCTGGAGGTTCCTGTTGTTCTGTCTGAGGGCTGCGCGGATCCCTTCTGCGCGAAAACGGTGCGTGCTTCCATGGGCGCGGTGTTTCGCACGCCGCCGCAGCTCGCTGCGCGGGAGGCCATTCTTTCGGCCGCCGAGCAGGCGGAGATCCCAATTGCCGTGACTGCACTCAGCCCGGAGGCGTTGGATCTTCGTGAGGCCGACCTGCGCGTCTGTGCAACGGTGATCGGCAGCGAAGGACGCGGCGTTTGTGAAGATTATCTCCAGGCGGCTGCGCAAAAGCTGATGATACCGATGAATGCGCGCTGCGAGTCGCTAAATGCGGCGGTCGCTGCGACGATCGTTATGTGGCAGATGCGGCGCTAAAGGAAAAATAACCGTAGAATAGAAAGAAAGACGGATGGGTGATTCTATGCTCAAATACTGGATTTGGCTGACAAGCAGGAACGGGTTGTCCAGTCGGAGCATTCTTGCGCTTTTGCGTCGATTTCCCTCTCCCGAAGAGATTTATTTTGCGGAAGAGCGGGATTATCGCGAGGTTGAAGGCCTGGGAGAGGCGGATATCCCGCGGCTGATGAATAAGGATCTGGCAGATTGTGATCGCATTCTCAAGGAGTGCGACGAAAAATCCATTCAAATTCTGACGATGCAGGACGCAGCATATCCCCGTCGGCTCAAGAATATTGCCGATCCGCCTGCGGTATTGTATTACAAGGGCAGACTGCCGCTGTTTGATGCGGAGCCTGTTATCACCGTCGTCGGCTCCCGTTCGGCCAGCGCATATGGCCTTTTAATGGCAAAGCGACTCGGTTACCAAATTGCGCGATGCGGAGGAATTGTTGTCTCGGGCGGTGCTCGCGGCATTGACTCGATGGCGCTGCGCGGCGCGCTTCCGACGGATCGTCCGACGGTCGTCGTTTTGGGCTGCGGCGTGGATGTTGTCTATCCAAGGGAGAACGCCGGACTGTTTGAGGATGTGACGCGCAACGGCTGCTTAATCAGCGAATATCCGCCGGGAACTCCGCCGGAGGGCTATCACTTTCCGGTGCGCAACCGGATCATGACAGGCTTGGGTTTGGGCGTTCTGGTTGTCGAGGCGGCGGAAAAGAGCGGAACACTGATTTCCGCACAGCTTGCGCTGGATCAGGGAAGGGATGTCTTTGCGGTTCCCGGGAACGTCGGCCTTCCGTCCTGTGCGGGAAGCAACCGCCTGATCAAGGAGGGGGCGTTTCTTGCGGAAAACGGCTGGGACGTGATGCACGAGTATGTATCGCTGTTCCCGGAGCGCATTGTGAACTTTCGCGGCACGGTCAGCATGACCCTGAACGCGTCTGAGCGGCAGGAGCAGGCCTTCCCGGCGGCAGAGCCGGTTCTTGAAATGCGCCGCGTCGATGCGCGGGATTGGTGTGAGCCTGCCGGACTGACGGAGGAGGAGCGGCGCGTGACTGCGCTCCTGCGTGACGGTGCAATGCACATCGACGATTTGATTGAAGAACTGCAGCTTCCTGCGCCGCGGGCAATGGCGCTGATGACGCTGCTTGAAATGAAGCACATTGTGTGCAGGCTGCCGGGCAGCCGCTATGAACTTGCATAAATCGGAGGTTTTTATGGCAAAGGGTGCAAGCAATCTTGTGATTGTGGAGTCGCCATCCAAGGCGAAGACAATTGGAAAATATCTTGGCTCTTCCTATACAGTTAAGGCCTGCATGGGTCATCTGCGTGATTTGCCCAAGAGTAAGATGGGCATTAACTTTGAAACCTTTGAACCGGAGTATCAGCCGGTGAAAGGGAAAGAGGCGCTGATTGCAGAGCTGCAAAAATCAGCGGACAAGGCGGCGACTGTTTACCTCGCAACCGACCCGGATCGCGAGGGAGAAGCGATCTCCTGGCATTTGAAGGAGCTTTTGGCCTTGCCGGAGAATAAAACCAAGCGGGTCACGTTTAACGAAATTACAAAAAAAGTTGTGATGCAGGCAATTGACGCGCCGCGCGGTATTGACTATGATCTGGTAGATGCACAGCAGGCACGCCGCGTGCTTGACCGCATCGTCGGCTATGAGCTCAGCCCGCTGCTGTGGAAAAAAATTCGGAAGGGTCTTTCTGCCGGCCGCGTCCAATCGGTTGCGACACGGCTGGTCGTCGACCGCGAAAATGAGATTCGCAGCTTTGTTCCGAAGGAATACTGGTCTCTCGACGCGTATCTTTCCGCCGAGGGCGAGAGCGGCAGCTTCGCCGCACATTACTACGGAAGCCCCCAAAAGCGCGAGTTGCATACGGAGCAGGAGGTCGACGGCGTTGCCAATGACCTCGCCGGAAAGCAGTTTACGGTGGAGAGCATCAAAAAAACGGAGAAAAAGCGCAATCCGGCGCCGCCTTTTATTACTTCGACGCTTCAGCAGGAGGCCTCCCGCCGCCTGAACATGACGCCGAAGCGCACCATGGCCATTGCCCAGCAGCTTTATGAGGGCGTGGATATTACCGGTGAGGGAACGCTCGGCCTGATTACCTATATGCGTACCGATTCGCTCCGGCTTTCTGAGGAAGCGCTTGCTGCGGCGAAGGAATTCATTACTGTGCGCTACGGCGCGCAATACTATAATGGCACACCGCGCCGGTTTAAGTCGAAGGGCTCTGCGCAGGATGCGCACGAGGCGATCCGGCCCAGCAATGTCCGGCTGGACCCGGATGCCATTCAGGGCGACCTGACGCGGGAGCAATATAGATTGTATAAGCTGATCTGGAGCCGATTTGTTGCATCCCAAATGGCAGTTGCCATGTATGATGCGGTTTCCGTGGACTGCGTTTGCGGAAGTCATCTTTTCCGTGCGAGCAATCAGGTCATGAAGTTCGCAGGCTTTACAGCGGTCTATGAGGAAGGCCGCGATGATGAGACGGAGGAAAAGTCCTCCCGCCTGCCGATGCTTACCGAGGGAACAAAGCTGACGCTTCTCAAAACGGAGAAGGAGCAGCATTTTACGCAGCCGCCTGCGCGTTATACCGAGGCGACGCTGGTCAAGGCCATGGAGGAAAAGGGCGTTGGGCGTCCCTCTACCTATGCCGCGACGGTTTCCGTCATTCAGGATCGGGAATATGTGACAAAGACGGACAAGCGTCTTGCGCCGACGCCCTTGGGTGAGGTCGTTACGACGCTGATGGAGGAGCGCTTCCAGGACATCATTGATGTTGAGTTTACGGCAAATATGGAAACGCAGCTCGACGAGATCGAAGCAGGACATGCTGCATGGCGTGACGTTCTGGCGAAATTCTATGCCGACTTCCATCAGGAGCTTCTGGATGCGGAAAAGGCACTTGAGGGAACGCGCCTTAAGGTTCCGGATGAGGAAACGGATGAGGTTTGTGAGCTTTGCGGCAGGAAGATGGTCGTAAAGGTCGGACGCTTCGGCAAATTCCTTGCCTGCCCGGGGTTTCCGGAATGCAAGAATACCAAGCCGATGGTGGAAAAAATGCCGGGACGTTGCCCAAAATGCGGCGCGGGTATGCTCAAGCGCAAGTCAAAGCGCGGCTTTGCCTATTATGCCTGCGAGCGCGGTGCCGAGTGCGGCTTTATGTCTTGGGATGTGCCGACGGCGCAGGATTGCCCGGTCTGCGGGAAAACGATGTTTAAAAAGTCCGGCAAGGGGCGCATGAAGCCCTTCTGCATCAATGAGGAATGCCCGGAGTTCCTGCCGGAGGATCAGCGCGGCTATAAGCGAAAGAGCGCTGCGCAGACGCCGGAGGACGCGGAAAACGTTCCGCAGCCGGAGCCGACTGCGGAAACAACCGGCGCAAAAAAGAAAGCAGCCGGAAAAGTGGCCGCAAAGCCGAAGAAGGAAACCAAAACCACAAAGAAGGCTGCGGCAGAAAAAAAGCCGAGAAAATCGGCAAAGAAGGAGATGGAGTCTTGACGGTTCGTGTCATTGGCGCGGGACTGGCCGGGTCGGAGGCGGCGTGGCAGCTTGCGCAGCGCGGAATTTCCGTAACGCTGCATGAGATGAAGCCGCAGAAAATGACCCCTGCGCATCATACGTCGGACTTTGCGGAGCTGGTCTGCTCCAACTCCCTGCGCGGTGACCGCCTGGAAAATGCGGTCGGTCTTCTGAAAGAGGAGCTGCGCCGGGCGGGAAGCCTGATATTGGCCTGTGCGGACGCTACGCGTGTGGAGGCGGGCGGCTGCCTTGCAGTTGACCGGCACGCCTTTTCCCGGATGGTTACGGATCGGATTCGCTCTCATCCCAATATTACGGTAGTCGAGGGCGAGGTTACTGAAATTCCGGAGCCGCCGATCATCCTTGCAACTGGCCCATTGACCTCAGAGGCGATGGCGGGTGCAATACAGAATTATTTTGGCGGAACAGATTACCTGCATTTCTATGACGCGGCCGCGCCGCTCATTACGGCGGACTCCATCGACAGGAATCGCGCGTGGTTTGCCTCTCGCTATGATCGCGGTACGCCGGACTATATTAACTGTGCGTTGGAGCGGGAGGAGTACCTTGCGTTTGTGCAGGCGCTTGCTACGGCACAGGAGGCCGAGGTGCACGGCTTTGAGGACAAAAAGGTCTTTGAGGGCTGTATGCCGGTCGAGGTGATGGCGCGCCGCGGCGTCGATACGCTGCGCTATGGCCCGTTGAAGCCGGTCGGTCTGACGGACCCGACCACCGGACGCGAGCCGTATGCCGTTGTGCAGCTTCGCCGGGATAATCAGGCAGGCGATATTTATAATATGGTGGGCTTTCAGACGCATTTGCGCTTCCCGGAGCAGAAGCGGGTTTTCTCCATGATCCCCGCGCTGAAAAATGCAGAATTTGTACGCTACGGGGTAATGCATCAGAATACGTTTCTGAATTCTCCCAAGCTGCTCGACTGCTATTATGCCGACAGGAGAAACCCGTTGGTTGCCTTTGCCGGACAAATGACCGGCGTGGAGGGCTATGTGGAGTCCACGGCCTCCGGGTATCTTTCCGCCGTTGCAATGGCGGCCAAGATCAAGGGGCAGATGCCGCCGGTTTTCCCGCGTACAACGGCAATCGGCGCGCTGGGCTATTACATCAGTGACGAATCGGTTGTGCATTTTCAGCCGATGAATATCAACTTTGGCATTCTGCCGCAGCTTGGCTATCGTGTAAAGGGAAAGGCAAACAAAAACCTTGCCATTGCGGAGCGCGCGCTTGCGGCACTCGATACCGTACTCGAAAAATAACAGAAACGGAGTTGCGTATATGAGAATCATTTTAGACGCCATGGGCGGCGACCATGCGCCGCAGGCCGTTGTGCAGGGCGCAATGGCGGCCGCAGCGGAGTTCGGCGTGGAAATTACGCTGGTGGGACGCGGCGAGGACATTCTCAACTGCATGAAGGAGCTTGGCGAGGACACGCTCCCGCAGGGCATGGAGATCGCCAATGCGGACGATGTTGTCGACGCGCACGACGATCCCAGCACGGTAATGCACAGAAGAAAGAATTCTTCTATGCTGATCGGGCTGAAAATGCTGGCGGAGGGGCAGGGCGACGCGTTTATTTCCTGTGGAAATACCGGCGCGCTTTTGACAGCTGCGACGCTGATCGTAAAGCGCATCCGCGGCATCCGCAGAGCGGCGTTCGGACCGGTGATCCCGACCAAGGAAGGTGCGGCGATCATCATTGACGCCGGGGCGAATATTGACTGTGCGCCGGAATTTCTCCTGCAGTTCGGCTGCATGGGTTCTTATTACGCAAAAGCCTTTTTAAAGCAGTCGAACCCGCGTGTCGGTCTGCTCAATAACGGCGCGGAGGACAGCAAGGGTATGCCGCTGCAGCGGGAAGCGTATCAGCTTCTGAAGAAGGCTGGTGATGACGGTGTCATTCAGTTTGTGGGCAATGTGGAGGCGAGAGACGTTCCTTTGGGTGCGGCGGATGTTGTGGTCTGCGACGGCTTCTCGGGAAATGTGCTGCTCAAGTCGGTGGAGGGCACGGCGCTCTTTATGTCCTCCATGCTGAAGCATCAGGTTTTCGGGCGCAATCTCTGGACGAAAATCGGTTATTTGTTCAGCCGTTCCGGCGTGAAGGAGCTGAAGCGCACAATGGATTACCGCGAGACCGGCGGCACGCTGCTTCTGGGCATTGGGAAGCCGGTCATTAAGGCACACGGCTCTTCCGATGCCCGCGCGATCCGCAGTGCCGTCCGTCAGGCCGTTCAGGCGGTGAACAGCGGCGTGTGCGAGCATATCCGGGAGAATATTTCTCAGATGACGATAACGAAGGAGTAAACCATGCAAAACGATTTGGAACGGGCGATCGGGTACCGTTTTCGGGATAAAACCCTGCTCTTTCGCGCCATGACGCATAGCTCCTACGCAAACGAGGTGCAGAAGAACAGTCTTTACAGCTATGAACGACTGGAATTCCTCGGGGACTCCATCCTCGGCTTTGTGGTTGCGGACTTTCTGTACCGGACGCGTCCGGATCTTCAGGAGGGCGAGCTGACAAGAATGCGTGCCGATGCGGTCTGCGAGACGAATCTTGCGCGTGTTGCGCGCAGCCTGAACGTGAGTGAGCATATGCTGCTGGGGCACGGCGGCGAGCACGACGGAAGTCGACAGCGTTCGAGCATTTTGTGCGACATGATGGAGGCAATCATAGCGGCCGTTTATCTTGACGGCGGCTTTGATGCGGCAAAGCAGCTCATTGAGCGGCAGATCCTCTGCGATATTTCGCGCACAGCGCACCCGGCAGAGGACTATAAAACGCATTTGCAGGAGCTTGTGCAGCGTGAGAAGGATCAGAGAATTCAGTATCGACTGATCGGGGAGTCCGGGCCGGATCATGACAAGCACTTCTCTACGGAGGTGCTGCTCAACGGCGAGATCGTCGGCTGCGGGGAAGGCAGCAGCAAAAAGCGCGCAGAGCAGATGGCGGCGAAGGTTGCAATCGAGCGGTTGTTTCCTGCGAACAAGTGAAGAATGACAATTTTTTCAGATTGCCGCATCCCCATTTCGGGGGATGCGGCAAACTTTTCGCGTTTTTTCGATAGTACTTGCAAAAGCGGAAAAGAATTGTTACAATATAAAAATGGAAATTATAATTGGGAGAAGAATCGATGTATCTGAAATCCCTTGAAATTCAAGGCTTTAAATCCTTCCCGGATCGCACGGTGCTGACCTTTGACAACGATATTACGGCAATCGTCGGTCCGAACGGCAGCGGAAAGTCAAATATCTCCGACGCCATCCGCTGGGTCATGGGGGAGCAGTCGACCCGTGCGCTGCGAGGCGCAAAGATGGAAGATGTGATCTTCGGCGGAACGCAGAAGCGTTCGCAGGTCGGTTTTGCAGAAGCCTCTCTGATTATGGATAACTCCGACGGCGCATTTCGAATCGATGCTTCGGAGATCATGGTCACAAGACGGTATTACCGCTCCGGTGAAAGCGAATACTATATCAATAAGCGCGCAGCCAGACTGCGCGACGTCAACGAGCTGTTCATGGATACCGGCCTGGGCCGCGAGGGCTATTCCAATATCAGCCAGGGCAGAATTGACGAAATCCTGTCGGTCAAGAGCACGGATCGCAGAGAGATTTTTGAAGAGGCTGCCGGAATCTCCAAATACCGGCACAGAAAAGAGGAAACGGAACGCCGCCTTGCCGCAACGCAGGATAATCTGCTGCGCATCGGCGATAAAATCTCCGAGCTGGAGCTGCAGGTCGAGCCGCTGCGAGAGCAGGCTGCGCGCGCGCAGAAGTATCTGGAGTTTCGCGGCGAGTTAAAAGGGCTGGAGCTTGCCGTGTGGCTGGATGCGCTGGAACGGCTGGCTGCCGCCGCCAAAAAGGCGGAGGAGGATTACCGTTCCGCTGCATTTATCCTGCAACAGGAGCATGACGCGTTAAACAGCCTGTATTCCATGGCAGAGTCTTTAAGCTTCTCGCTGCATGAGCGGGATTTGAAAACGGAGGCACTGCGGGATGAAATTGCCGCAATGGAGACTGAGGGGCAAAGAACCGAGGGACAGCTTGCCGTTTTGCAGAGCAACCGCGACAATCGCTGCGCCAATATGGAGCGAATTTCTCTGGAGCTTTCCGAGCAGGAGAACCGTACTACCGGTATTGCGGAACAGATCGCGGCTCGCTTGCTGCGTGTGCAGCAAATTGAGCAGCAGGCGCTTGCGCTCCAGCAGCGTCTGGATGAAACGCTTTCGGAGAGCAGGCGGCTTGCCGAGTCTGCCGAGGGCATGACACGTCGCTTTTTGGAGCTGAGAGAGGAGCAGGCCAAGGCGCAGGCCGGTCTTGCCGCGGCGGACACGGAGCTGCAGAGCCTTGCCGCGTCGCTTTCTCAGTTAGAGGCGCGCAGACAGGAGCTTGCTTCCGATCGGGAGCAGGCTGCCGCCCGCGAGCAGCAGACGCAGCAGACGCTGCATTCCTGCCAAAAAAGATTATCGGAAGCAAGAGAGAACGTACAGGCTTCTCAAAATCGGATCAGCGGCTTTCAGCTTCGGCTGCAGGCACGCGCGCAAAAACGCGACGCGCTGAGCAAAACGCTGCATGAGCTTACGGTCAGCCGGGATACGACGCACTCACGCCTTTCCGTGTTTGCAGAGATGGAGCGGGAATACGAGGGCTATTCCAAGGCGGTCAAGCGGGTAATGCAGGAGGCCTCCCGGGGGACGCTGCGCGGAATTCACGGTCCGGTTTCCAAATTGATTCAAACGGATGACCGCTATACAGTCGCAATTGAGATTGCGCTTGGCGCGGCTATGCAGCACATTGTCTGCTCCAGCGAGAACGACGCAAAGGCGGCAATTTCGTATTTGAAGCGCAGCGATTCCGGCCGCGCGACCTTCCTGCCGATGGATGTCCTTCACGGGAAACGTCTGCAGGAAAAGGGGATTGAGCAGTGCCGCGGTTTTGTCGGCGTAGCCTCCGCGTTGGTTCGCTGCGAGGCGCAGTATCAGGAGATTTTGGAGAATTTGCTGGGGAAGACTGTGATCGCAGAGCAGCTGGACGCAGCCATTGCGATTGCCGGGCGCTATGGACACCGTTTCCGGATTGTCACGCTTGACGGGCAGGTCTTGAACGCCGGCGGCTCGATGACCGGCGGTTCGGTTTCCCGTTCCTCCGGCATCCTGTCCCGCGCAAACGAGGTGAAACGTCTGCAGCTTCAAATGAAGGAACTGGAGAAATCCCTGAGCGAGACCAAAACCGCGCTGACGGAGGCAGAGCGCGCCGCGGCACAGGTCGAATTTGAACTAACTACGGCAAGAGGAGAGCTTCGCAGCGCCGAGGATGCCGTGCTGCGCCTGGAGGGGGAAGAAAAGCAGTATGCTCTTCTTGCGCAGACCATTGCCGATGCGCTTTCCTCTGCCGATGCGGAGCAGCAGGCGATCTGTCGGCGCGTTAATTCGGAGCTTGCGCGCCGGGAGACGCTCCAGTCCGGCCGTACCGCGCTGGAATCTTCTCTGCGGCAGATGAACGATGCGCTGCAGGAGGTATCCGACGGGCAGAACGCAGCGACAGAGCAGTCGGCGGCGCTGCATGAGCAGATCACGTCGCGGCGCATGGAGCTTGCGGCGCTGGATGCGGAAAAGGCGACTGCTTCCGATGCGGTGGAGCAGCTGCGTCAGCTTGAGCGGGATATGCAGGGCGACCGCACGCAGAAGCAGACGCTGATTGCCTCCATCGAGGCGGAGGTCGCGCAGATCGATGAACAAATGGAAAATACGCGGCAGCTTCTTCTGGAGCACGGGGAAAAGACGGAGGAAAAGCGCGCTGCATTAAAGGCTGCCATTGCCGAGCGCATGGAGGTCGAGGCAAAGAAGACCGCTACTGAGCGTGAGGCGCAGAATAAAAACAAGGACATTTTGAATCTGGAGCGCGAAAGTGCACGCCTGGAGAGCAGAAAGAACGCGGCGGAGCTGGAAGAAAAGCAGATCGTGGACAAGCTGTGGGACAGCTACGAGCTGACGCCGGGTACCGCGCCTGCGGAAAAGGCGGAGATCGACTCCGTGCAGCAGGCAAACCGCCGCATTGCAGAGTTGAAGCGAAAAATTTCTACATTGGGAACGCCGAATCTCGGCGCAATCGACGAGTTTGCGCGCGTAAACGAGCGCTACAGCTATCTTTGCGCGCAGCGCGACGACGTGACGCTTTCCAAGCAGGAGCTGGAAGCGATCATTCGCGATATTACAACGCAAATGACGGAGATTTTTACAACGGAATTTGCGAAAATCAACACCTACTTTTCTCAGACCTTTGTGGAGATGTTCGGCGGAGGCAAGGCCTCGCTGGAATTGGAGGATGCGGCCAATCCGCTGACCTGCGGCATTGAGATTCGCGTGCAGCCCCCCGGCAAGCAGCTCAAGACGATCACGCTTTTGTCCGGCGGCGAGAAGGCGTTTGTCGCCATTGCGCTGTATTTTGCGATTCTGAAGGTTCGTCCTACGCCATTCTGTATGCTCGATGAGATCGACGCAGCATTGGATGATCGGAATGTGGAGCGCTTTGCGTCCTATCTGCGTAATCTCTGCGATAAAACACAGTTCATCGTCATTACGCATCGCCGCGGCACCATGGAGGAGGCGGACATTCTTTACGGCGTCACCATGCAGGAGCAGGGCGTCTCCAAGATTTTGCACTTAAATCTGAATGAGCTGGAGCAGCAGCTTGGAATTGTAGAATAATGAGGTGACAGTATGGGCTTTTTTGAAAAGATCAAGAATGGGTTAAGCAAGACCAGAAAGGCAATGCAATCGACGCTCGGCGGCATATTCTCCGGTTTTTCCCGCGCGGACGACGAGTTCTTCGACGAGCTGGAGGAGAGCCTGATTCTCGCCGATCTCGGCGTTGAAACATCGACCAAGGCAGTTGAGCGGCTGCGAGCGCGGGTAAAGGAGCAGAAGCTGAAGGATGCGGAGGAGATCCGCGGTGCACTGAAAGACATCCTGGTGGAAATGCTTTCCGTCGGCGATACCTCGCTGCGTATGGGAACGAAGCCGTCCGTGATTCTTGTTATCGGTGTAAACGGCGTCGGAAAAACGACGACAATCGGCAAGCTTGCCAACGTGCTGCGCGACAGCGGGAAGAAAGTCCTGCTTTGCGCGGGCGATACGTTCCGTGCCGCAGCAGCCGATCAGCTGGATATCTGGTCTGAACGCGCACGGGTGGATATCGTCCGGCAGCATGAGGGCGCAGATCCGGCCTCCGTTGTCTTTGATGCGATTGCGGCGGCAAAGGCACGCGGTACGGACGTCATTCTCTGCGATACGGCAGGGCGCCTGCATAACAAGGCAAACCTGATGAATGAGCTGAATAAGATCTCCAGGATCATCGATCGGGAACTGCCAGACGCGGACAAGGAGGTCCTTCTGGTGCTCGACGGCACGACAGGACAAAACGGCCTTTTGCAGGCAAAGCAGTTTAAGGAATTTGCAGGAGTGACCGGCATGGTTCTCACGAAGCTGGACGGCACGGCAAAGGGCGGCATCGTGATCGCGGTGGCGGATACGCTGCAGATTCCCGTGAAATACGTCGGTGTCGGCGAGCAGATGGACGATCTGATGCCGTTCTCCGCACGCGACTTTGTGGAGGCGCTGATTTAAGCATGAAGGTCGTTTTAGCAAGCAAAAATGCACACAAGCTGCAGGAACTGCAGGAAATTCTCAGTCGGCATGGCATGCAGGTGATACTGCAATCCGAATTGGGAATTGACATTGATGTGGAGGAAACGGGTGCGACCTTTGAAGAAAATTCGCTTTTAAAGGCGCAGGCAGTCATGCAGGCTGCGCATTTGCCCGCAATTGCGGATGATTCCGGCCTGATGGTCGACGCACTGAACGGAGAGCCGGGCGTTTACTCCGCGCGTTACGGCGGTGCAGTGAATCACAGCGATCGGGACAGGATGAATTACCTGCTGCAAAAAATGAAGGATGTTCCGGACGGGGAGCGCTCTGCGCGCTTTGTCTGCGTCATTACGCTGGTCACGCCGGAAGGAGCCGTGGTGACGGCGCGCGGCGTCTGCGAGGGCGAGATCACGCGGCAGGCACGCGGCATTTCCGGCTTCGGCTATGACCCGGTGTTTTATGTTCCGCAGGAGGGCTGCACCTTTGCGGAAATGCCGCAGGCGCGGAAGAACGCCATCTCGCATCGCGCCAACGCGCTCAAAATTTTTACGGAAAAAGTACGCAAAGGAGATACAACATGCTGACAAGCAAACAACGAGCAGAGCTGCGTGCGCAGGCCAATGCGCTCGATACGACCCTGATGGTCGGCAAGGAGGGCGTCAGTCAGACGCTTTTAGCGCAGGCGGAGACACAGCTCCGGGCACGCGAGCTGATTAAGGGCAGAGTGCTGGAAACCGCTATGATGACGGCGCGCGAGGTGTCTGACGCACTTTGTGAAGCGACGGGCGCGGACGGCGTGCAGACCGTCGGCTCCAAATTCGTGCTGTATCGCAAAAACAAGCAAAAGGAGCAGGAAGCTGCCGCAAAGAAAAAGCAGATGAGCAAAGCGCTTGCCAATCCGGTCCGAAAGGGCGCGCAGACGCGCCGCCGTATGGCAAAGGAAGCGCGTCAGAAGAAGAACGAATACTATAAGCAGGCTGCCATTACGGCGGCAATTGAGAAGCGAAAGGCTGCATCACGCGGCGAATAAGCGCAAAAAGACGGAAGGGGCGTGCGGTCCATGCAAAAAATCGGCGTTTTTGGCGGGAGCTTTAATCCCATTCACTGTGGGCATGTGCTTGCCGCACAGGAGGCGGTGCGCGCGCTCGGACTAAGCAGGCTGCTGCTTGTTCCGGCTGCACAGCCGCCGCACAAGGAGTTGTCTGTCGGCTCGCCAACGGCGCAGGAGCGGCTTGCCATGGTGCAGCTTGCCGTGCAGGAGCTGCCGCAGCTGTCCGTTTGTGATTTGGAGCTGCAGCGCGGCGGGAAGAGCTACACAGTCGATACGCTTCGTACGCTGCATGAGCAGAACCCGGACGCGGAGCTGTATCTTCTCGTTGGCACGGATATGTTCCTGACGCTTGATAAATGGTATGCGCCGCAGGAGATTTGCCGCCTTGCCGGAATTGTGCCCTTGCTGCGCGCAGACCGGAATGCTGCCATCTCGCAGCAGCTCGCGCAGCAGACGCAGCTTCTGCAGGAGCGCTTTGGGGCGCGGGTTTTCCCGGTCGAGAACCGCTATGTCCCGATTTCGTCCACCGCAGTGCGCAGAATGCTTGCCTTTGGCTGCGGAGAGGCGCAGCTTCCCGCAACGGTCTACGAGTACATCGAAACGCATAAGCTGTATTTTGCGGATGCTGACCTGAAGGCGCTCCCGTTTGAGGAGCTTGCCGCAATCAGCCTGTCGCTTGCCAAGCCGCAGCGAGCCGCGCATATCGTCGGCTGCTCACAGACGGCGGAGGCACTTGCGAAGCGCTGGGGCGCGGATCCGCGCGACGCAGCAAGAGCCGGAATTCTTCACGATGTGACAAAAGCGCTGGAACGTGAAGAACAGTTGCAATTGTGCGAAAAATATGGTATTATTTTAGATAATTTTGAAAGAGTGAATTACAAGCTTCTGCACGCCATAACCGGCGCGCAGGTCGCAAAGCATATTTTCGGAGAAAATGACGCGGTAGTTTCCGCGATTCGTTGGCATACTACCGGTAAGGCGAAGATGTCCCTGCTGGAGAAGATCCTGTATCTTGCGGACTATATGGAGCCGAACCGTGATTTCGATGGCGTTGAGAGGCTGCGGGCACTGGCCGGCACGGACCTCGATGCAGCGTTGATACTCGGACTTGAAATGTCTATTGCGCAGCTTGAGGGACAGGGAAGGGCCGTTGCGGCGGATTCCCGTGCCGCACTGGAGTATCTGCTTAGAGAAAGGATGCAATAATTTGAGTATTTTCAGTTTCAGACATGGCGGCAGCGGAAGACGCACAAAGAAAACGTCGGAGCCGCAGCAGGCGGACAGCTTTTCTGCGGCGTTGTCCGAGGCAGTCGCCAGACGGCAGGCGCGAGACAGCGGGAAAAGCATTCCGAAGAAGGAAAAGACGGGCGGAATTTCCGGAAAGGCCAAGGGCAGACTGCTTGTTTTGGCCTCGGTTGTCGTTCTGGTGCTCAGCCTTGTCGTGATCGTGCACGATCAGCTCAAAACCTATGTGGTACCTCCGACCAAACCGAACGCTGCGGTCAATGACGGCGCAGATGCCAACGGCAATTCGCCCAGCAATCACAAGCCCGGAAGAACGGACGCGAGCGACGCGCTGACCGGGGAAGACGTTGTGGTTGAGGTCCCGGAGGGCACAAAGGCGAACTTCTATAATATTTTGATCGTCGGCACAGATGGGGACGGCACGCGAACGGACACCATCATAATCGCCAATTTGAATGCCGCCGACCATACGGTCGGATTGATGAGCATCCCGCGCGATACGCTGGTTTACGGAAAGTATTCCGTCCCGAAGATCAATTCCATCTATGGCTCCTACGGACAGGGCGAGCGCGGCATCAAGGCGCTGGAGGACACGCTGGCGGAGACGCTGGGCTTCCGCGTGGACGGCTATGTGATCGTCGATCTGCAGGCGTTTGAAAAAACGGTCGATTTGGTCGGCGGCGTGGATTTCAATGTGCCGCAGAATATGTACTACCGCGACCCGACGCAGGACCTGTATATCGATTTGAAAAAGGGAATGCAGCATCTGGACGGCAAGCACGCTATCCAGCTTTGCCGTTTCCGTAAGGGCTATGCAACGCAGGATATCCGCCGCACCGAGGTGCAGCAGCTGTTCCTGCAGGCACTTGCCAAGCAGTGCCTTCGGGTTTCCAACGTTTCCAAAATCAATGAGTTTGCCGAGATTTTTTACTCCTATGTGCAGACGGACCTGACGGTTGGCAACATGGCGTATTTTGGGCTGGAGCTGTTGAAGTGCAATTTTGACGAGATGGTGCACGTTACGCTGCCCGGCGAATCCGTGATGATCCGCGGCGGTTCCTATTATCAGCTTTATCCGAACGCTACCTTAAAAATTGTCAATGACACCTTTAACCCGTATGATTCGGATTTACAGCTTCGCAATCTGAGAATCCGCAATTCCTCCATGATCTCTACCGGCGGCAGCACAACGACGAACAACGGAGGCAATTCCGGCTCGAACGGCGGCCATTCCGGGAATACCGGAAACGACCCGCAGCCGACAAGCCCGCCGGAGACATCGGAGCCGCAGGAACCAACGACGGATCCGGTTACTCCGGAGGATCCGATCGAGCCGACAGAGGCACCGCAGCCAACCGATCCTCCTGCACCGACGGAAGCGTCGCAGCCAACCGATCCTCCTGCACCGACGGAAGCGTCGCAGCCGACCGACCCGCCGGCACAGGAAGAACCATAACAGGAAAGAAAGGACAACATTTACATGACGACACCGAAAGAGCTTGCCCAACGCGCGTATCGTGCGCTGGACGATAAAAAAGGAATGGATATCCGCTTGCTGAAGGTGGCGGATATCACAACGCTTGCCGATTACTTCCTGATCTGCACAGGCACTTCGAATACACATGTAAACACGCTGTGTGACGAGGTGGAAAAGCGCATGGAGGAAGCGGGAGAAACGCTCCTGCACCGCGAGGGACACCGCAGCGGCACATGGGTCCTTCTGGATTATGGCTGCCTTGTGATCCATGTGTTTACCGAGGATACGCGCAAATTTTACGATTTGGAGCGGCTGTGGAACGACGCAGTTCCGGAGCCTGTAGACTGCGGCACGGAGGAATGAGAGCAACATGAAATATGATTTTACTGCAATCGAAAAAAAGTGGCAGAAGATTTGGGAAGAGCAGAAGCCCTTTGCCGCGGTAAACGGCGACACGAGCCGCAAGCATTTTTACGGACTGGTAGAATTCCCTTATCCGTCCGGTCAGGGCCTGCATGTCGGGCATCCGCGGCCTTACACGGCCATGGATATCATCTGCCGCAAAAAGCGGATGCAAAACTATAATGTGCTGTTCCCGATCGGCTTTGATGCGTTCGGCCTTCCGACGGAGAACTACGCCATTAAAAACCATATCCATCCCGCCATTGTCACCAAGCGCAACATTGAGAATTTCACCCGGCAGATCAAGATGCTTGGCTACAGCTTTGACTGGGATCGCGTCATCGACACGACGGACCCGAGCTACTATAAGTGGACGCAGTGGATTTTCCTGCAGATGTTTAAGCGCGGCCTTGCCTACAAATCTACGATGCCCGTAAACTGGTGCACCTCCTGCAAGTGCGTGCTTGCCAACGAGGAGGTCGTAAACGGCGTTTGCGAGCGCTGCGGCAGCGAGGTCATCCGCAAGGAGAAGAGCCAGTGGATGCTGGGTATTACAAAGTATGCGCAGCGCCTGATCGACGACATTGACGGTTTGGATTACATCGAGCGGGTCAAGACGCAGCAGAAAAACTGGATCGGCCGTTCTACCGGCGCTGAGGTCACTTTTAAGACCACGGCAGGCGACGATCTGCTTATCTATACTACGCGGCCGGATACGCTGTTCGGCGCAACCTATATGGTTCTTGCGCCCGAGCATCCTTATGTCGCAAAGTGGAAGCCGCTGCTCGAAAATGCGGATGAGGTTGCGGATTATGTTGAGAAGGCGGCAAGAAAATCCGACTTTGAGCGCAGTGAGCTGAACAAGGATAAAACCGGCGTTATGCTGTGCGGCGTGCGCGGCATCAACCCCGTCAACGGGAAGGAAATCCCCATTTTTATTTCCGATTATGTGCTTGTGACCTACGGAACCGGCGCCATCATGGCCGTTCCGGCGCATGATGACCGTGACTGGGACTTCGCCAGGAAGTTCGGGTGCGATATCGTGGAGGTTGTCTCCGGCGGCAATGTCGAGGAAGCGGCCTTTACGCTGAAGGACGATGCCGGCATTCTGGTCAATTCCGGCTTCCTGAACGGCCTGACCGTGAAGCAGGCCATTCCCGCAATGGAAAACTGGCTGGAGGAGCAGGGAATCGGACATAAGAAGGTCAACTACAAGCTGCGCGACTGGGTCTTCTCGCGCCAGCGCTATTGGGGCGAGCCGGTTCCTGTCGTTCACTGCGACAAATGCGGCTGGGTCGCCGTACCGGAGAGCGAGCTGCCGGTCGTGCTGCCGGAGGTGGAATCCTACGAGCCGACGGACGACGGCGAGTCACCGCTGTCCAAGATGACAGACTGGGTCAGAACGACCTGCCCGCAGTGCGGCGGCCCCGCAAGCCGCGAGACGGATACCATGCCGCAGTGGGCCGGATCTTCGTGGTATTATCTGCGCTATACCGATCCGCACAACGATCAGGCGCTGGCCTCCAAGGAAGCCCTGGATTATTGGATGCCGGTTGACTGGTATAACGGCGGCATGGAGCACACGACGCTTCACCTGCTCTACAGCCGCTTCTGGCATAAGTTCCTCTATGACCTCGGCGTTGTACCGACCAAGGAGCCGTATCAGAAGCGTACCTCTCACGGCATGATTCTCGGCGAGGGCGGCGAAAAAATGTCGAAGTCCCGCGGCAATGTTGTCAATCCGAACGATATTGTCGATCAATACGGCGCGGACACCATGCGTCTTCATATCATGTTTATCGGCGATTTTGAGAAAGCGGTTTCCTGGTCCAATGAGGCGGTCAAAGGGTCTAAGCGCTTCCTGGATCGCGTATGGAATCTGCAGGACATGGCTTCGCCGGACGAGAACATCTCCGCAAAAAATGAAACGATCGTTCACAAGGCCATTAAGAAGGTCACACAGGATATCGATGAGCTGAAAATGAACACGGCGATCTCCGCAATGATGGCTATGGTCAACGAATTTTATTCCAACGGACTCAGCCGCGGTGACTTAAAGCAGCTTCTGCTGCTCCTGAGCCCGTTTGCGCCGCATATTGTGGAGGAAATGTGGGAGAATCTCGGCTACGCTGAGGCAACCGGAAAGATGGCCTGCCAGAACGATTGGCCGACCTATGACGAAGCCAAGACCATCAATGCCAGCGTGCAGATGGCGGTACAGATTTGCGGCAAGCTTCGCGCAACCGTAATTGTTCCGGTCGACTCCGATCAGGAGACTGTGGTGGCCACCGCCATGGCAAACGATAAAATCGCCAGAATGGCGGAGGGAAAACAGATCGTGAAGGTCATTTTGGTAAAGAACAAGCTTGTCAATTTGATTTTGAAATAAAATGACATTTTCCCGCATAAAAGCGGAAAAAGATGCTTGACAATTCTGATTTGCTTTTGTATAATAATTCTCGCCGTTTACCGGCCCTGAAAGCATCCTGGATTGAGCCGGATGCATCGGAGGGAGGGAAATCAATGTCTGAAATTCGCGTGAAAGAGAACGAGTCTCTGGAAAGTGCTCTGAAAAGATTCAAGCGCAGCTGTGCTAAGGCTGGCGTGATTCAGGAAGTCAAGAAGAGAGAGCATTATGTGAGCCCGAGCCTGAAGCGTAAGCAGAAGTCCGAAGCTGCTCGCAAGAACAAGAGAAGATTCTATTGATTTTCCATCGTTCATAATGCACAAGGAGCTGTTGCACGTTGCAGCAGCTCCTTTTCCTATTCCGCATCGGTAAGCGCCTTTAGCTCACAGCCCAGTCCGATGGCGAGACGGCAGCCGTGCTGCTCTGCAGCCTCTATTTTTCTTTGCAGGCTCTGCCGACTATCCCATAGTGCAAGTCCCTGCGCTGTTCGGCAAACGTGGCAGCATGCGCCTTGTCGGATCGGCGCGTGGATCGGAGGACAAAAGTCCTTCGGGCAGACCCGCCATGGCGTTAATTCCAGGCACCATTGATTTGGAAATGCTGCCTGAAAGTGCTGCATTTCTGCCGCCCAACTGCTGCATGGCGCCGTCACTGCACACAGCGCCAGCACCTGACAGCGCCCGGCAGTCCAGTAGGCTGTCGGCAAAATGACTGTGTATGTATTTGGCAGTGTTGAGGTCAGCGTGCTTATTAAGTTGCGCAGTGCGTCATTTGTTTTTCGCTCAAAGTCAAGCAGCAGGGTAGTAAGCCCGCCCGATTTGCAAAACTGAATGATTGTCTGTGCGGTGGAGGCCGGAGATTGCGGCAAAAAGCGATCGCTGAAAACGGCAATCTTCGCATTGGGGGGAAGACGACGCGGCGTGCCTTGCAGCCCTGCGCTGCCAAACGAGCCGCAGTAGACCGCCAAATTTTCCTGCTTTGCCATAGCGGATGCAAATTCTTCTTCAAATATGGAAAAATACAGAGGGATTGACAATTTACAAACCGCCTTTCCGTGTGCTATAATAAAAAAGAAGCGATGCTTTCAAACATAAACTATGGAAAAGATGAACGGTCTATGCTTTCTTTTTTACCCAAGCGCCTGTATCGGGAGTTGACGGAAATTACGCCGGAGTCCTTGACCGCGCGCGGCATTCGCCTTTTGATGCTGGACTTCGACAATACCATGGTGCCCTACACGACGGACGAGCCGTCCGCGCAGCTGCTCGCATGGCTCAAGCAATTTCAGCATTCCTCCGTGCAGCTATGCATCGTGTCAAACAGCAAAAAACCTCGTGTGCGTGCTTTTGCGCAGAAATACGGCGTTGATTGTATTACGCATGCGAGAAAGCCGTTTTCCAGCGGAATTCGCCGCTGCCTGAAGCAGTATGGCTGCGCACCCGAAGAGGCGGCGCTGTGCGGCGATCAGACCTATACCGATGTTCTCGGTGCGAACCTTGTCGGGGTATACTCCATTCAGGTCCGCTCGATTCACAACCACAATTTCCTATTGAAGCTGCGCCATGCGGCGGAGCTGCCATTTCTCTATATTGCAAGGAAAAGGAGCGATATCAAATGAAAAATCTGAAAAAATATGAGGCGCTTTTCGGCGAAAATATGGACGGAATCCTCCTCACAAGCAAAACAAATCGCATGTATGCCGCGGAATTCGACGTGGACGAGGGTGTCATGCTGCTGACCGCGAAGAAAAGCTATTTTTTCACGGATTCCCGGTACATTGAAGTTGCCGAGAAGCACCTGACGGACTTTGACGTCCAAATGGTATCGATCGATCATGGTTATATTTCGTTAATTAATAACGCGATTGTCGATTGCGGCGTTACAATGCTTGGGTTCGAGGAGGATTATCTGACGGTTGCGGAATTCCACAACTATGAGGAGAAGCTGCACGCGGAGCTGACACCCTGCCAAAAGGCAGTCAACGCGTTCCGAGTTCAGAAGGAACCGTGGGAAATTGACCGCATGGTAAAGGCGCAGAAAATCACGGATCGTGCCTTTACGGAGGTTTTGACCCGCATCCGCGAGGGCATGACGGAGAAGGAACTGGCAGCAGAGCTGATCTATTGCCTGTACAAAAACGGCGGCGAGGGACTGAGCTTTGCGCCGATCGTTGTGTCCGGCCCCAACACGAGTATGCCGCACGGCGTTCCCGGTGACCGCAAGCTGCAAAAGGGCGACTTCATTACCATGGACTTCGGTGTTCTGTATCAGGGCTACTGCTCGGATATGACGAGAACCGTTGCACTCGGCTATGCGACAGACGAAATGAAGAAGGTCTACGATACGGTGCTGCAGGCGCAGCTTGCCGGTATTGCCGCAAGCCGTGCCGGTGTACGCGGCTGTGATGTTGACGCGGTTGCGCGCAAGGTGATCTCGGACGCCGGCTATGGCGAATACTTTGGCCACAGCTATGGTCACAGCCTTGGCATTGAGATTCACGAATGGCCGTTCTGCTCGCCGAGCTGCGACGCAAAGATGCCGGTAAATGACCTTTGCTCCGCCGAGCCTGGTATTTATCTGCCCGGAAAATTCGGCGTTCGGATCGAGGATGTTGTTGTTTTTGAGCAGGATGGCTGCCGCGATATCACAAAGAGCCCGAAGAATTTGATCATTCTGTAAGTTCTGACTCGTTTTTTGCGAGAAATACTTGCAAATCCGGCGCACATATTGTAAAATAACACAAGCAAATGCGCGAATTCGTAATTTTTAGATTGGAGGCAATCTTTTTATGGCAACCATTACAGCTGGCGATTTTCGTAACGGCAAAACCTTTGAAATGGATGGCAAGATTTTTCAGGTCATCGAGTTCCAGCACGTCAAGCCCGGCAAGGGTGCGGCGTTTGTGCGTACCAAAATGCGCAATATCATTACCGGCGGCGTAACCGAAACCTCGTTTAACCCGACTGCAAAGTTTGAAGAAGCGTTTATCGAGCGCAAGAAGATGGAATACAGCTATTCCGACGGCGATCTGTATTATTTTATGGATCAGGAAACTTTCGATATGATCCCGCTCAGCAAGGATCTTCTGCCGGATTCCTTTAAGTTCATTAAGGAAAACGATGTTTGCACCGTCCTGTCCTATAAGGGCAACGTTTTTGGCATTGAGCCGCCCAACTTTGTCGATCTGGTCGTCACG
The DNA here is from genome assembly GCA_902465435.1 of uncultured Eubacteriales bacterium. Lineage (GTDB taxonomy): Bacteria > Bacillota > Clostridia > Oscillospirales > Oscillospiraceae > CABQNH01. The sequence continues at coordinate 21,952 of CABQNH010000004.1, forward strand.
AAGACCGAGCCCGGTCTGGCCGGAAACACTGCGACCAACACGCTGAAGCCCGCAACCGTTGAGACCGGCGCTGAGATCAAGGTTCCGCTGTTCATCAACGAAGGCGATAAGATCAACATCGACACCCGTACCGGCGAGTACCTTGCACGTTCCAAGGCATAAGCCACCGCTAAAAGGAGAAAGGAGCATTTCTATGACACTCTCTGAAAAGTCCGCATATCTCAAGGGCCTGATGGAGGGCATGAACCTCAATACAGAAACGAACGAGGGAAAAATGATTTCCAAGATCGTGGAGCTGCTTGACGAAATGGCTCTGTCCATCGGCGACATTGAGGATACCACCATCGCAATTTCCGACGAACTGGATCAGATCGAGGATGATTTGGACGCCATCGAGGACTATATTATGGACGATGACGAGGACGACGAAGATTACGATGAGGACGAAGAGGACGACGATGATCTGGACGAAATCGATGATTTCGACTATGACGACGACACCGTTTATGAGGTCACCTGCCCGAAGTGCGGCCATGTCCTAGAGCTGGACGAGGAGACGTTGGTAAAGGGCGGCGTTTCCTGCCCGGAGTGCAAAGAGCCTCTTGAATTTGAATTTGACGAGGACGACGAAGAAGACTCCTTCTGATGAAAATGAAGCAAGCCTTGCCGCAGTGCGGCAGGGCTTATTCTTTGGAGGTATGCCCTATGGCAAGTTTAATGCTTCGGAACATTTCGGCGCTTGTCACCTGTGATGACACGGATTCCGTGCAGCACGGCGTGGATCTTTACTGCGTCGACGGTGTAATTCGTGCTGTCGGCGAGAATCTACCACAGACAGCCGATCGCGAAATCAACGCGGTGCATTATTTCTGTTATCCCGGCCTTATTAATACACACCATCATCTTTATCAGCAGTTCTCGCGCAATCTCCCTGAGGTGCAGAATCTGGAGCTTTTTGACTGGCTGAAAGCGCTCTATGAGATTTGGAAAAACCTCGATGAAACCGTGATTCGCTATTCCTCGCTTACCGGCATGGGCGAGCTGATGAAAAACGGCTGCACGACCTGCTTCGATCATCATTATGTTTTTCCGCAAAAAGCCGGCGACCTGCTCGGCGCACAGTTCTCTGCCGCGCAGGAGCTGGGCATTCGGATGTATGCTTCGCGCGGCAGCATGGATCTGTCTGTGAAGGACGGCGGCTTGCCGCCGGATAGTGTTGTGCAGGAGGTCGATGCCATTCTCAAGGATTGCGTGCAGGCGATTGAACGCTACCACGACGATTCGTTCGGCTCCATGCGCTGCGTTGCGCTTGCGCCTTGCTCACCGTTTTCCGTCTCTGCGGAGCTGCTGCGCCAGACCGCAATCCTTGCCAGGCAGTATGGCGTGCGCCTTCACACCCATCTTTGCGAGACAAAGGATGAGGAAAACTACACGCTTTCTCGCTTTCACATGCGTCCTCTGGAATATATGCAGAGTCTTGGATGGGTCGGGGAAGACGTATGGTTTGCACACGGTATCCATTTTAATGATGCGGAGTTAGACCTTTTGAAGCAGACCGGCACCGGCATTGCGCACTGCCCGGTTTCCAACATGAAGCTGTCCTCCGGCGTCGCACGCATCCCGGATATGCTGGAACGCGGCGTGAAGGTTGGCTTAGCGGTCGACGGCTCCGCCTCGCAGGACGGCTCCAATCTCTTGGAAGAGCTGCGCATTTGTTATCTTTTGCATCGCCTGCATGCCTCAAAGCGCGCGCCGAGCGGCTATGAGGTCCTGAAAATGGCGACTCGCGGCTCGGCATCGCTGCTCGGGCGCTCCGATATTGGGCAGATCGCAGTAGGGAAGTGTGCGGATTTCTTCCTGGTTGATGCCCGCCGTCTCGAATTGGTCGGCGCGACCTATGATCCCAAGAACGTATTCGGCACGGTTGGTCTGCGTGGTGCTGTGGACTATACCGTGGTAAACGGAAAAATCACGGTGGAGGACGGCCATTTGACCGGCATAGACGAGCCGAAAATCGCCGAAGAGGCAAGGCGTGTCTGTGATGCTTATCTGAAAAGAGCCTGATTCTCTGTGCTGCAGAATTCCATTACAAATTTTATCATCAAAGGGGAACCCTGACTATGAAAAATCAAGGAAGAATGTTATATTTTCTGTTTGCAGCCCTGCTGATTCTGTCTCTGCTGGCGTTCAGCGGCTGTCAAAAGGACGCTGGCAGCAAGAATGCGGCGCACACCTTTACCTTTGTCGTCAGAGAACCTGACGGAAAGGAAACGAGCAGAGAAATCCAAACGGATAAGGAAACGGTCGGCGAGGCGCTGCTCGAACAGAAATTGATCGAAGGAGAAGAAGGGGACTACGGCCTTTATGTCACAACGGTCAACGGCATTTCGCTCGACTATAACACAGATGGTATCTACTGGGCGTTTTATATTGACGGAGAATATGCGCAGACCGGGGTGGACGCCACGAACATCGTGGACGGCAGCACGTATTCCTTCCAAGCCGAATAGCAGCCTATTGCATGAAAAGCGCCGTCTCGCTTCGACCAGCATTGGTCGAAGCGAGACGGCGCTTTCTTTTTAGATTTTAGTGCTGCTGTGCAAGTGCTTCCTTGAGCGCCTGCGCAAGCTGGTCCGGGCAGGAGGTGCCGCGGCCATTGCAGTCCACGCCCTCTGTGCGGCGGATCACATCCTCCGCACGCATTCCCTCTACCAGTCTGGAAATTCCCTTTGTATTGCCGTTGCAGCCGCCCTGAAAGGCCACGCTCTTAACAATGCCGTCCTCCAAGTCAATGGTGATCTTGCGGGAGCATGTGCCGTGCGTCTTATATTCGTATACCATTTTTGTGCCTCGTTTCTTTTTTTCTCATTTTAGCACGACATATGTCTTTTTTCAAGTCTTGCGCATAGGAAATGTGTTTTCTGGTTATGTTAGCGTCAGTTGACAAGAGTAGGTGTGCCTCCGGGACGGCTTAGCGTGCCATCGGCTTCACTGTGGCCGTCGCTCTTGCCGGTATGGGCGCGTTTCCTGCACAGTGGAAGCGGCTTTGGGAAGGCAAGAACGTTCTTTCGAAAGGGATTTGCGAAGCGGGCAGGGAATATGGGCAGTTGCACGGCTGCGGGATGCAAAGCGCATGCCGGAGGTTTTTCCTACGGAAAATACCTGCACTTGTCAAACGACGTTGAGGAAATGGAAACGGGGAGAAAGCATGAAGGAGAATACAGACGCAGCCAAGGGTACCGACGGACAGCGGCAGGAGAAAGCGCAGCAGATCATCGATTTCGGCGCGGCGGCGACAAGCGGAAAGAACGGAAGAATTTATACACTGACCATTATTGGTCAGATCGAGGGACATCAGCTTCTGCCGGAGACGGTCAAGACCACAAAATATGAGCACGTTCTGCCGCTTTTGGCAAGCATTGAGGAATCCGAGGAGATTGACGGCCTGCTTTTGCTGCTCAACACCGTCGGCGGCGATATCGAGGCGGGCTTGGCCATTGCCGAGCTGATCGCAAGTATGCGGAAGCCGACCGTCTCGCTCGTTCTCGGGGGCGGACATTCCATCGGTGTTCCATTGGCTGTTGCAGCCAAGAAATCCTTGATCGCCCATACGGCCAGCATGACGATTCATCCTGTGCGCATGACCGGAACCGTCGTCGGTGCCCCAGCGACCTTTCAATATTTTAACCGCATTCAGGACCAAATTGTCGATTTTGTGACGATGAATTCTGGCGTCAGCCGCGAACAGTTCCTGCAATACATGATGGCAACCGGCGAGTTGGCAATGGATGTGGGGACAGTGATCTACGGAGAGGAAGCGGTAAAATGCGGCTTGATTGATCGACTTGGTGGATTGAAGGATGCGCTTGACTGTCTCCGGGAAATGATTGAAAGCGAGAAGAAAGAGAAGGGGGGAGAAACAAATTTCGACGCTTCGGACACGCGTGGGAAATAGCGGTCCGAAGGCTGCAGAACCGACGCGCCAGAAGAAAAAATTCCTTCTCGTTTTACTGGAAAACGTTCGGAGCGGAATGCGTTGGAAAAACGAAGTGAACCCCAATAGGGAAGCAGAGTTGCATGGAGCTTGAAAGCTCACAAAGATAGGTGACGCAGCAAAACACGCCCAACCGCTGCTGAGCTGCGGTTGGGCGTAGGCTATATAGAAAATGCATCCATACGGATCGAGCCATTCAAAAAATAATGCAAAACGTCATTTTGACCCGTGATAAACCGTGTGTGCCACTATCAACTGGTGCTATTTCGTACATTAATGAAGATTTCCTGGTTTCATTTCCTGCGGCGAACAGGGCTGCAAGAAGCGGCGGTGCATTTTTATTTCCAACGCAGTCAAAAACTGCGCCGTGCACTTTTGCAGAGAAACCCGGCGCTTTTACTAAATTACATATCGATTGCCGGGTTCATTGCATAGACATTCCGTTCGTTCAGCTTTTCGCGGAGCTTTTGCAGCCCCTCGCCAAAGCGCTGGAAGTGAACCACCTCCCGTTCCCGTAAGAACTTGATCACATCGTTCACGTCCGGATCATCAGACAGCCGCAGAATATTATCGTAGGTCGAACGCGCCTTTTGCTCTGCGGCGAGATCCTCTGTCAGGTCGGTAATTGGGTCGCCCTTTACCTGCATGGTTGCGGCACTCCACGGTACGCCGGCTGCAGACGCAGGATAAACCGCAGCGGTGTGGTCAACGAAGTACGGAGCAAAGCCCCCGTCCTTCATCTGCTGCTCGGTAAGATTTCGCGTCAGCTGATGCACAATTGCGCCGATCATTTCCAGGTGCCCCAATTCTTCCGTACCGATATCCGTTAGCAGGCCGCGCAGTTCGTTTGTAGGCATGGAATAACGCTGACTTAAATAGCGAAGAGAGGCACCCAATTCGCCGTCCGGGCCTCCATATTGCGTCAGGATGATCGTAGCAAGCCTGGGATTCGTATGCGCGATCTTTACCGGATATTGCAGCTTTTTATCATATACAAACATTACTTTGCCTCCTCGTTCGCGCCAAATTCCCACGGCCACGGACCGCAGGGCCAATTATAGCAGCCGTTTTCTCCGGCCGACATCATGCGCAGCGGTCCGTGCGCTTTCTCATATTCCTCCCGCGCCTTTGCCGCCATGGCTGCGTAGGAGCGGAACAAATCAAGCGCATCCTCGTCTTCCGGGTGTGTATCCAGGTACAAGCCCAGCTCGTGCGCAGCGAAGCCCAGCGCCTGCAGCCGGTGCAGAGGCGTTGCAGACTTTTCGCTTTTATTTACCATGCCCATAAACGGCAGATCCAGTCCCTCAAAGAGCGTTCCGCGCACCAACGCTTTTCCCGCCTCGTACTTGGAGGAGCCGGTCATTTGGAAGGGAACATAGGGATTTGCAAGCGGCGCGCAGGACGGCAGCTCCCCTTGCCAATCGCTGCAGGCGCACTCCTGCGCAGCCGCGCGCTGCTGTGCGGATTCCTGCGGGCGATCCGGCAGCTGCTCCGGCCGCATCGGCGGAAACAGCGGCATATTCGAGTTTGAATTCAAAATTGTTGCCTCCTTTGGCAAAATTGTTTTGAACCTTGGTTCCTCCCAGTCTATGCCGCCAATCCGCCTATGGTTCCGCAGAATTTGACATTCTTCCGGGAATCGAATATAATTCAATTACATATTCCGGTCAAGCCACCCATACACTTTGGCGAGGTGGTATGCGTGGAATTCATCCGTAAGAATGGCTTTGTGTATTTTCTGCTGATATCGATCGTCCTGTCCGCAACGTTCTTCCTGCAGAAGCAGGCGGAGAATGCGACATCGGCTGCGGCCGCGGTCGGGCAGGAACCGCTTACGATCCTTGTGGACGCCGGGCACGGCGGCGAGGACGGCGGTGCCCGCTCCTGTACCGGTGCACAGGAAAGCACGCTCAATTTGGAAATTGCGCTGCGCGTGAACGATTTGTACCATCTGCTTGGCTACCCAACCAAAATGGTGCGGAGCAGTGACGTCTCCATTCACGATGCCGGCTGCACGACCATTGCGCAGAAAAAGGAATCCGATCTTAAAAACCGCGTTAAGCTGGTCAATGAGACGCCTCGTGCACTGCTGGTCAGCATCCACCAGAATCAATTTTCGGAAAGCAAATACTATGGCGCGCAGGTATTCTTTGCTCCAACCACGGGAAGCGAGGCGCTTGCCAAGCTGACGCAGGAGATTTTCAATACCCAAGTCGACCCGAGCAATCACCGTGCCGCAAAGCCGTCGACTGCGGTCTATCTTATGAGTCATATCCGCTGCACGGGAATTCTGGTGGAATGCGGCTTTTTATCCAATCGCGCAGAGGAGGCAAAGCTCCACGACGCAGCATATCAAAAGCGGATTGCCGCTGCCATTTGCGGCAGTGTGAGCCGCTATCTCACAGAGGGGACAGAGACAAATGAAGCCTAAGACAATTTATTACTGCACCGCCTGCGGAAATGAAACGCCGAAATGGCAGGGAAGATGCCCGGCCTGCGGTGCATGGAACACCATTGAAGAGCACACGGAAAAGCCGATCGCCGCAGTGCGCGGTGTACGCACGCAGGCTGATAGACCAACTCCAAAGAAGCTGCGTGAGGTTACCGCCGACGCGGAGCTTCGCTTTTCGACCGGAATGGGGGAGCTGGATCGTGTGCTCGGCGGCGGCGCTGTGGCCGGTTCGTTGGTATTGGTCGGCGGTGCGCCTGGAATCGGAAAATCCACGCTGCTGCTGCAGATCTGCTCCTGCATCGGAGAGCGGCGGCGTGTGCTTTATGTTTCCGGAGAGGAGAGTGCACGCCAGCTAAAAATGCGAGCACAGCGGCTGCACGTTGAGACGGAGAATCTTTACATTCTGGCGGAAAATAGTCTGGACGAGATTTTAAATACAACGCAGTCCCTTGCGCCCGAGGTTTTGATTGTCGACTCCATTCAAACGCTCTCCTGCGCTGAAAACGATGCGGCACCCGGCTCTATTTCGCAGGTTCGCGCCTGCACGATGGCGCTGATGCAGCTTGCCAAATCCGCCGGTATTACAGTGTTTGTGGTTGGCCATATCAATAAGGACGGCGCAATTGCAGGGCCAAAGGTGCTCGAGCATATGGTTGATTGCGTGCTGTATTTTGAGGGGGAGCGCGCCAGCGCTTACCGACTGCTGCGTGCCGCCAAGAACCGCTTTGGCTCTACCAATGAGATCGGCGTTTTTGAAATGGAGGATTCCGGCCTTCGCGAGGTACCGAATCCATCAGAAATGCTGCTTGCAGGGCGGCCGCTGGGCAGCCCCGGTACCTGTGTTGCCTGCGTGATGGAGGGTACACGGCCGATTTTGGCGGAGGTGCAGGCGCTCGTTACAAAATCCGCCTTCCAGATGCCGCGCAGAACGTCTGTGGGCATAGAATCCAATCGGGCGGCATTGCTGATGGCAGTGCTCGAAAAACGCGGCAGCGTGAATCTGAGCGCCTGTGATGCCTATTTGAATGTAATCGGCGGACTGGATTTGGAGGAACCGGCGGCAGATCTGCCGATCGCACTTGCAATTGCCTCCAGCTTTCGGGACAAACCGATTTCCGATGCTCTGGCGGCGATTGGGGAGATTGGCCTGACCGGCGAGGTGCGTTCCGTAAGCAACCTCTCGCAGCGCCTTTCCGAGCTTGCACGGCTTGGCTTCACCGCGTGCATTATACCGCGCCACGGGACCGACGAAATCCGTGCGCCGGAGCATTTAAAGCTCCTGCGCGTTCGGAATATTCGAGAGGCAATTGAAATTGCAATGTAAAACCGTTTTCTGCGCTGAATGCAGAGAGAAGGCAGGCAGAGAAGCGCACACTGTGAAATAGACAGACAAAGCATCCGGTATGAGAAACGCGCTGCATACCGGATGCTGTTTTATCCTTCTGTGTTTGAGGTGGTATTCTGTGAAGCACAGCACTTTTCGACGCCGCTCTGCGGTTGCCTATGCCAGACGCTGGGCGCTGGCACGCAATGAACAATACTACGATTACTCTGCGATTGGCGGAGATTGCACCAATTTTGCCTCGCAGGCGCTCTTTGCGGGAAGCAGGCAAATGGATCTGACACCGGTCTTCGGCTGGTATTACCGATCCGCCAATGAAAAAGCGCCCGCCTGGACGGGCGCGGAATTCTTGTATCGATATCTGATCCGTGCGCAGGCAACGCCGGGGCCGTTTGCCGTCGTCAGCGAACGAGGCCTGCTGCAGCCGGGGGATCTGGTGCAGCTTTCCTTCGACGCCGATCGCTTTTCCCATACCCTTGTTGTAACGCAAACGGCTCCGGAACTTCTCATCTGTGCACACTCAGAGGACAGTTTGGATCGGCCGCTTGCGAGCTACCGCTTTCAGCTTGCTCGATACCTGCATATTGTTTCCGTAAATCGGTAGGGAAGGGGGCGCTACACTTTGGAAAGAGGATTGGCTTCTGCGGCGATTTTCAGCTCAGTGCTTTCGATATGGGTATAGATTTCCGTGGTATTCAAGTGCTCATGCCCGAGCACCTCCTGTACGGTTTTTACATCGACGCCGTTGGAAAGCATCAGGGTCGCAGCCGTATGGCGCAGCTTATGCGCAGAAAACTGTGTTGGATCCAAGCCAGCCTCCAGAAGGTGCTTTTTTACCAGACGGTGGACCGCCGAGACGCTGATTCGGTTTCCGTTCCGGCTTCCAAACAGCGCGCGATTATCCGAAAGCTGCTGCTGATTCCGTTCCAGCAAATAATCATCGATTGCCTTTTTGCAGGAGGAACCCATATAGACAATGCGCTCCTTATTTCCTTTGCCGACCACACGAATGCGATCGTCATAGACGTCTGAAAGATTCAGCCCAACCAGCTCCGCGCGGCGAATCCCACAGTTGAGAAACAGCAACAAAATCGCATAATCACGTTTTTCATCCTTGCCATGCACAGCGCGCAAGAGCGCCTTTGACTGTTCTAAAGTCAGGTATTTTGGTAACGCCTTTCGCAGCTTGGGGTATTCCAAATCTGCAACCGGATTTTCTGAAAGCTGCTTGGTTCGCACCGTGAGGTATTTGTAAAACGACTTGATCGCAGTGAGCTTGCGCGCGCGTGCGGCGGGGCCGATTCCAGACTCCGGGTGGGAGGATTCCGGGAATTTGGTGCGGTCGTTGGCGAGGTAGGACAAAAAGTCAAAAACGTCCGTCGTTGTGATACCAGCGATAAAATCAAGATCAAGATCGGAAATGTCGATCGAATCCAGCGCAGTTTGATAGGGCATTTCGTTTCGCATCAGCTTCATAAAGCGGAAAAACATCCGAAGATCCAAATAGTACTCCGAAATGGTTTTCGGCGATTGTGCTTTGATGTTCTCGTGGTAGGAAAGAAAGTCCCGCAAAACCTGCGGACATCCGATATAGTACTGCATGATATCCCTCCAATAATGAATAAATATTCCAAACCGCAGTGAATTGCAGGAGAATTTCTCTAACTGGCAGCAGACAATGAATAATGAATATAGTGCAAAATAGTGAAAGAACTTGCTGTAAGAAACGGGAATTTGCAAAAAGAAACGAAATCTTACAAGTACAGAAGCAAGAAACGCAATAGCGTGTAGGCACGCGAATGCGCCATGCATGAGAATCGCGCATAAAATGACATCCGAGGCTTGCGATGGAAAAGGATTGGAAGCGTTGAGAAGTCAGCAGCATGAACGAAGGATAAGTAAATTATTATATTAATTATTCATAATGAAGCAGAATTTAAGTGCTGCAAATAAATAGGCTGACGCCTGACTGAAAGGCGCAACGCTTAGAAGTAAAAGACTTGGAAACGAAGAATAATTAATAGAATAATTTATTAAATGAATCTAAAATTGCCAAATGTGCGCGGCACAGTTGCTTAAACGAAAAGAACGCTGGAAGTTCACAATGAAAACCTAAGCAGCGATGCATTCCAATGAAAAAACGCACGGAAATGCGAATCTGTAATGCATGGATTAATCAAAGGTAAATTATATGATGACACTGTACAATGACAAATGAACCAGTCTGATACTACGATTATAACACACAACTCCATCCAACGCAACAAAATTTTTATTTTGTTGCGTTGGGCTTGCACAGCATTATTACACCTTCTAAAAGAAAAGACGCACTTATCGCGTTGTTCCCTATCGGTCAAGTTGTGCTTCTGCTGTAGTAGCGTAAAGAAGGTGAAATGAGCAGTCCTCAAGTCACCTTCTTCCGGCATCGTATGCATTGCAAAAATCCTGGCAAGCCCGAATGGCACATCGTCAGCTCTGACGGTTGCTGCGTCAAGTGCGTGACTGACAACTTGAAAGAGCGCGGTCAGCGCCGTGAACGCAGGATGTGCAGGCCACTCTTATATAGCTTCGGCGCTGCATGGTGACGATGCACAGAAACTCCTCTTCACGCCGGTGCCTGCTTCTCCCCTTCGCCGGTGTGTGCGGCCTCTTTTCCGATATGCCAAACACGCCAGATGGTGCGGATCGTCCGGGCGGAAGGAACTGACTTTCCGGATACTAACGGGGTGCAGAATGAAGCTGTTACGCTGCTGCGTGCACAAAACTCTTCGAGCGTCAGGCCTGCTATCTTACCGGCATCCTTCATGTGGCATTCCAAAGTAGTTGTAAGAGTGAATCTAAGAAAATCCAACAAATCGTTTATGGTTTCCTTATTGGCTTTCTTGTGCAAGACATGCCTCTTTGGGCAAGCTGACAGACATAAGGAAAGCGTCGGAGACAAGCAGCTCGCATCCGTGGCGTACCGTGGTACGTTTGGATACGAGCTGTGCAGTGAGTTGATATGCTTCGTTTCGAGAAAAATCCAGCTTTTCCTGATTTAACGTTCCAGGGTTTGCTGACAGCCTGTGCAGCGCGGCACACTGCACGCTGCGCCCGTGAGAATTCCGAGCTATTCGACCCCAATAAACTGAAGCAGTGTCTGCTGCGCCGCCTGCGATGTCATGAGATCCCCCGAGAGGCTGATTTTGTGATACTGCGCAGCGCTCAGGAACAAAATGTCCGGTTTTTCCCCGGGCGTAATGTGATCACAAAACGCCGTTGTAAAATTTTCGCGTCCGGTGTTGCTTACAACAACAAACTTTTTGGGAACGGAAAGGTACTGCTCCATCCGCTTCGGACGGCCGTTAAAATAGCACTGACTGCGTTCGTTCAGCAAGAAAAAATTGGAGCACGGATAGTCACAATAATTCGGCACGACCCAATACGTCATCCGGCTCTCCAACATGGCGTCAAAGATATCGCAGACTGCATCCTGAATATACGGACACTGCATTCGGTCACGGAAGCAGGCGTAGCCGCATTGCCCGCAGCCAGTTACGGCTAACGTGGAGAAGGAAAACTGCGATACCATCCCCTCCACGTTTTGCGCAATCAGATCTGCAATGCAATCGCAATTTCCGCCCTTGCGGGAGCTAAACGAGAGAATGCATGCTTGCAAGACCCTTACCTCCTATTATGCGCTTTAGGATTCCGGCTGGTACGGGAACACCGGCATCGGCTGAAGCTTGAACAAATTCTGTGCATGCAGGCGATCGATCCGTGCCTTGACCTCTGGATCGTCGCAAATGCCTTCGCGGATATAGCGATCCAAAACGGCATAGGTGAAGCCAAGATTGTCCTCATCGGTTTTGCCGCAAAGGCCATCGATCGGCACCTTATGCACAAGTACATCCGGCAATCCGCAGGCCGTGCCAATCGCCTTGACCTCCTGCACCGTCAATTTGGACAGCGGGCTGAAATCACCGGCTCCGTCGCCATAGCGGGTTGCGTAGCCGACCCAATCCTCCGACAGGTTGCAGGTGTTGACAACGCGTCCGTTGCAGGACTGCCCAACGGCATACAGCGCTGCCATACGAAGGCGCGGCGCAAGGTTTACAAGCGTTTGCGGCGTAACGGTGTCCAAAGCACCTTCGACCTGCTGCAGCAGTCCCTGATAGGCGTCGCGAATATTAATTACGCAGTGCTTTATGTCCAGGTGCCGAACCAGAAGCTCCGCCATATTAATATCGTGCTGCACGCCATTGGGCATTAAGACGCCGATCACGCGTTCCTTTCCCAAGGCAAGCGCACATAACGCGGCAGCGACAGAGCTGTCCTTTCCACCGGAAATGCCTACGATCGCGTTGCATCCACGACCGTTTTCCTCAAACCAATCCCGAATCCATTTTACAAGCTCGTCTCGAACCTTTTCTGCATGAAACTGCATGGAACTCTCCCCTTTTACTCGTTTTCTATTGAAATCTGACACATTTTCATGGCATTCAGTGCATTGCGATGACTCTCCGGGCTTACGCCGGCGCAGCAGGCCGCGTCCACGGATAGTTCCGTCTCCGGAAAGGCTGCCTTGAGAAGCATTGCGTTAGAAATCACGCAGATATCCGTGCAAAGACCCACGAGCTCAATTTCCTCCGGTTCGTGCAGGTACTGCGGAAGCGCAAAAGCGCCGAATGTCACCTTATCAACAATTTGGTCGCCCGAAGCAACAGGAAGCTTGTTGGTAATCTGCCAGCCGTGTGTTCCGCGGAGGCAATGTACAACCGGAAGCTTACGCCCCTCCTGCGTCGAAAGATAGTTTTCTGCGTGCGTATCCCTTGTAAAAATAACATGGAAGCCCTCCGCACGACGCTGCGCAATTTTCTGCGCAACAAGCGGGACGATTGCGACAGCCTCGGCCGTTCCCAACGCACCGTCAATAAAGTCGTTTTGCATATCGATGACAAGCAAATAGCGCATGACAGCTCTCCCCTTTTCGATTTTTCTATACCATACCACAAATTCTGCGAAAAAACAAGAAAACGTATTCCAATTCATAAAAAGCAGCGGCGCCTGCTTGCCGCAGTATGGCGCGCAGGCGGCGATGCACAGCGTGGCAAAAAACTATTTTGACGCGCTGACAGACTGCAAGAAAGTTCGGAAGACAAGAAACTCACGCCCGTCGGCGTACATAGGTACGGCAGGGCGCGAGTTCCGAAGTAAGTCAAAACAATAGATGATACTATCCATTTTCAAGAAAAATTTGGTTGAATCCTTTCCACAAACGGGCGGACACACTCCAAATGAAAAAGCTCAGAATTGTTTTCCCGTTTTGACGGTTACGGACTTTATTGACAGTCTGAACAGCGGCGCCTGCTTGCCGGAGTATGGCAAGCAGGCGCCGCTACATGATGTATGTAGCTCAGGCGCGTGGGTGGAATTTGTTATAAACTGCCTTCAGGTTTTGCTTGACAAGCTGCGCATAAATCTGCGTGGAGGAAATGTCGCTATGTCCAAGCATCTCCTGAATGGAACGCAAATCCGCGCCGTTCTCCAAAAGGTGCGCCGCGAAGCTGTGCCGCAGGGTATGCGGCGTAATGTCCTTCTCGATCTGTGCGGTTTCCTGATAGTGCTTAATGATTTTCCAGAAGCCTTGACGAGACATTCGCTCGCCGTTTAGATTGACAAATAGCGCCGATTCCATGGGGTCGGCAATGAGCTTTGGGCGAATGTCGGAGACGTAATCGGACAACGCCTTAATTGCTGCGGGATACAGCGGAATGATCCGCATCTTTCCGTTGCCGCTGCACTTAATGAAGCCGCCCGGGAGATTCAGATCGCTTACATCGAGCGAAATCAGCTCGCTGACCCGAATGCCGGTCGCATACAAAAGCTCCAGCATCGCCTTATCCCGATAGCCCTTTAAATCCGTGCATTTCGGCTGCGCCAGAAGAAGCTCAACCTCCTTGCCTGTCAAAATCTGCGGAAGCTTGCGCTCCGACTTCGCAACCTCGATGTGATACACCGGATTGCGCGGGACAAGATCCTTCTCTAAAAGATAGTTATAAAGGCTTTTGAGTGAGGCCAGACAGCGCGCCACGGTGGACGAGGATTTCCCCTGCTCGGTCAGATAGCCGATATAAGTGCTGACGCAGTCGCGATCCACTGATTCAAGCTCCTGCGTAGAATGCTCCTCAAGATAAGTCACAAACTGCCGGATATCGCGCATATAGGACGAAACGGTGTTCGCAGAGGCGCGCTTAATATTCAATAAATAATCTTGATACGCCTGCACGAGCTGTGACATCCGGCCGGACTCCTTTCGATGAAATTTAAAGCAATGATACGCTGCGGCGCTTTTTGCGAAACAGCATTATGGAAAGGCAGAGAAAACAGAAAAGGTGCTGGAAAACGAAATAACCGAGACAAATCAAATAGCTTCCCCACCTGCCGCAGGCAGAAAAAGATGTACGGCAAAGCGTCAGGCAAAAAGTCGTAAGCGCGCCGCACAGAACCGGAAGCGGATAGGAAAGCATGCTTCCTACCCGAGATCCGGACAGAAAATACGATGCCAGCAGGAGCCCCAGATGGAGCAGGAAAAGCATTAGAAAACCGCGCCGCAGGGCAAGGGTGATTTGCTGCAAAAGCGATTGGAGCCGCAGGCTGCCACATTGCAGGACAGCACCTGCAAGAAATGCACCGGCAATGCTGCCCAGAAAGCACAGCGGAAGCATCAAGAAAATCCTGAAATTTGCAGAAAGCAACCTGTGCAGCTTGCGTGAAAAAGCTCCAACGCCCATGTTTGTCACCTCAAAAGCAAGATATTGTGGTTGCAAAAAATCAGACCACAAAAGATTGGAAAAAAGATTATTTCTACCAACGCTGCAAACGGTGACTATGTTACTATAAACGATAATCCGCGAAATTTCAAGGGTTTTTATGAATTCTGCTCAAAATTTGTGATTATGCATAGATATTATGTTAACAGCGTTATGTAAACCGTGAAACAAGCCGGCGCGTTACGCTCTTCGTTTTGACATCACGCCGCAAGATATTGCGCTGCGCGTGCGCGTCTGTTCAATATCTTGATTTTGCAAGTTCTCCTGCAAAAGTTATCATTTTAAGCAATTTGCCATTTTAGCAAATTTCCGCTTCTTTTTCGTGCGAGCCAGCACCCCTGCTGCAAGGCCGGCGCCAATCCCAAGGCCCAACGCAGCAGGAAGCATTCGGAATTTCCCGTTAAACATGCACAGGTGGATCAGCACCAGTACCGCGGTAAAGCAGGCTGACGTAAGAAGCGCGTAGGGCAGTTTCCGCTGCTTTGTAAATGCCGCCGCGAGCAGCGCACCGGCAAAGCTGCCAAGCGTGAGCAGCATCAGACCGTAGACCTGTACTGCATCCTCCGGCAGAGTTCCGGACAGGATCAGCTTTGCTGTCAGCAGCAATAGGACCAGACTTACACCGATCGCGCCGCCGACGCCAAGCAGGAGCCCTCGTGTATTGTCAGATAGCCTCGTTCGTGCTCTTTTCATTTTCTTCATGTTCCCCGCCCCTTTCTTATGGTACAACCTATGCATTGGTTTTCCTGCTCATGCCTACGGCAGAAAAAAACGCTGCAAGGCGATTGCCTTACAGCGTTTTTTCTGTTCTCTTGATGGAACCAAATTATTTTTTCTTTTTCTTTTCTGCCTTTGCCTTAGCGCGTTCGTCTGCCTGTGCCTTGGCCTTGGCACGAGCCTCTTCGCGAGCCTTTGCCTGATTCTTGACCGCCGTGTTATTTGTCATAACCGCCCAGTTCAGCAGCTCCAGACGGACACGGTCTTCGCCAGTCTCAATGACAAGATGGTCGTCCTTGATATGAACGATTGTTCCGATAATGCCGCCGATTGTCGTGATGTTATCGCCGACCTTCAAGGAAGTACGAAGCTGCTCAGCCTCTTTCTTCCGCTTGTTTTCCGGGCGAATGACCATCAGATACATCACGCCGAGCATAATTGCAATAAGAATCAGGGTTCCTCCCATAGTTTGTTATCCTCCGTTGATTGTTCTTTTGAAAAAGCTATTTGTATTATATCGTCTATGAGCAGGGATTGCAAGAAAAATCTACAGCCTGCGGTTAAGTTTTTCGGAATACTCGGCGCGGAACGCTGCAAAGCACCCGGAATCCAGCGCATCCCGAATGCGCTCGACCAGCTTGTTATAGAAGTAGAGGTTGTGCATGACCGAAAGGCGCATAGCCAGCATTTCCTCCGCTTTGAAAAGGTGCCGCAAATATGCGCGGGAATAGCGTCTGCAGACCGGGCAATCACATTGCGCGTCGATTGGCGCAAGATCCCGTTCATACTTGGCATTTTTCAGGTTGATTGCGCCCTCCCAGGTGAACAGCTTTGCATGCCGTGCGTTTCTTGCCGGCATGACGCAATCAAAGAAATCCACGCCGCGCGCAACGCCCTCGATGATATTGGAGGGAGTGCCGACGCCCATCAGGTAGCGCGTTTTCTCCCGCGGCATATAAGGCTCGATGGCATCAATGATCTCGTACATCGTTTCGGTGCTCTCGCCCACGGCGAGTCCGCCGATCGCGTAGCCGGGAAGATCCAGCTTTGCAATTTCTTTCATATGCCAAATGCGAAGATCCTGATAGGTGCCGCCTTGATTAATTCCCCAGAGCATCTGCTGTGGATTGACGGTATCGGGCAGCGCATTCAGCCGTGCATTTTCCGCTTTGCAGCGGACAAGCCAGCGATACGTCCGCTCACAGGATTGCTTAACGTATTCGTAAGGCGCCGGGTTTTCCACACATTCGTCAAATGCCATGCAGATATCCGAGCCAAGGTTGGACTGGATCTGCATGCTTTCTTCCGGACCCATGAAGATCCGATGGCCGTCAATATGCGAAGCGAAGGTTACGCCTTCCTCCTTGATTTTTCGCAGCGACGCCAGAGAGAAGACCTGAAAGCCGCCGGAATCCGTTAAAATCGGCCCATCCCACGTCATGAAACGGTGCAGACCGCCGAGGTCATGGATCAGACGGTCGCCGGGGCGCAGATGCAGATGATAGGTGTTGGAAAGCTCAACCTGGCAGCCGATGTCCTTAAGATCCTTTGCGCTGAGCGCGCCCTTGATCGCGCCCTGCGTACCGACGTTCATAAAGACCGGCGTCTGCACCGTGCCGTGCGCGCAGGTAAACTCGCCGCGCCTTGCCTTCCCTTCTGTTTTTAATAGCTTGAACATTTCAGTCCTCCTGTATCCCGCCGATAATGAGCATCGCATCGCCGAACGAGAAAAAGCGATACTCCTGCTCCACCGCCACCCGGTAGGCATGCAGGATATTCTCCCGTCCGCAGAATGCGGCGACAAGCATGACCAGTGTGCTCTCCGGCAAGTGGAAATTTGTAATCAGCGCGTCCATTGCACGGAATCGATAGCCCGGGTAAATGAAGATATCCGTCCAAGCTGATTTTTCCGAGAACGTGCCGTCTTCCTCCACAAGGCTTTCAAGCGTTCTGCAGGAGGTCGTGCCCACACAGATGATCCGTCCGCCGCGCGCCTTCGTTTCGTTTAAAAGCGCTGCGGTTTTTGCATTGATCATGCAGAATTCCGAATGCATATGATGTTCCGTCACCTCGTCGGCCTTTACCGGGCGGAAGGTCCCCAAACCGACATGCAGTGTGATCTCCGCGATATCGATCCCCTTGGCGCGAATTTTTTCCAGCAGCTCCTTTGTAAAGTGCAGACCGGCCGTCGGCGCCGCTGCCGAACCGTTCACTTTAGAATAAACGGTCTGATAGCGCTCGCTATCCTTTAACTCTTCCTTGATGTAAGGCGGCAGCGGCATTTTTCCGAGCCGCTCCAATACCTCCAGAAAGATTCCCTCATAATGGAACTGCACAAGCTTATTTCCGTCCTCCGCCGATGCCACGACCGTCGCGGCCAAGGAGCCGTCACCGAAAAGAATCTCCTGTCCCGGCTGTGTTTTACGACCGGGCTTTGTCAGACACTCCCAGACTCCGTCGCCCTTATCGGTCAGAAGCAGCACCTCGACAGCGCCCCCGGACGGGCGGTGACCCAGCAGGCGCGCCGGAATCACGCGGGAATTGTTCACAACCAGCGTATCGCCCGGGTTCAAAAAATCGATCACCTCATAAAAATGCCGGTGCTGCAGCGCGCCGGTTTGGCGATCCATAACAAGGAGGCGGGATTCGTCCCGCTTTTGCAGGGGCGTCTGCGCGATCAGTCGCTCCGGCAGATCATAATAAAAGTCGCTCGTTTTCAAAAGAAGTTCTCCTTTGCCCTACGGTTCAATTTCTCACCGCGGTATTTTTTTCGGTTGATTTCTTCCGCTTATCCTACGGCGAATGGACGTTGCGATAAAAATAGCCTTTGACCCGCTGTCCATCATAATGCGGACGATTCAACAGATTGATTATACACGCAATTTCTCGCTTTGGCAATGCAAAAAAGGAGAATCGTCTGCACTTCGGACATACCCCGTTCGCCTAAAGCATAAAATGAAGCACAACATGCGAAGGGAGTCTTTTTATGAAGCAGCCATTATTCACCGGCGTCTGCACGGCGCTTATCACCCCGTTTGAGGGAGAAGGCCTGAACTTAGATGCGTTCGATCGTTTGCTTGACCGGCAGCTTGCAGCCAAAGTCGGCGCAGTCGTCATTTCCGGCACGACCGGCGAATGCGCCACACTGACCGATGAGGAGAAGCTGACGCTTTTGCAGCATGCCATTCGCCATGTGCAGGGGCGCTGCAAGATCATTATGGGAACAGGCAGCAACTGCACAAAGTCCGCCGCTCATTTAAGCCGTATGGCGGAGGCCTACGGCGCGGACGGTATTCTTGTTGTGACGCCCTATTACAACAAAACCACGCAGGACGGTCTGATCTCGCATTATCTTGCCATCGCCGACAGCGTCGCTCTGCCGCTCATCGTTTACAATGTTCCGTCGCGTACCGGAATGAGCATCACGACGGAAAGCTACCGCCGCCTTGCAGCGCATCCGAATATCAACGGCGTCAAGGAAGCCTCCGGCAACACGGGAGAAATTGCTCGTTTGCTGCATGAATGCGGCGATTCTCTTTTCGTATGGTCCGGCAGCGACGAGCAGACCGTGCCGCTGATGGCAATTGGCGCGAAGGGCGTCATTTCCACTGTGTCTAATTTGATACCCGAAGCAATGGTGCGAATGACAAACGCATGTCTTGCAGGGGACTTTACACTCGCCGGGCAGCTGCAAACCGACTGCATTCCGCTGATTGACGCTGTATTCTGCGAGGTCAATCCCATTCCGGTCAAAACAGCGCTCAGCCTTATGGGCTATGCCGTCGGTGCGTGCAGAATGCCGCTGGGTTCCATGCAGGAGAATACACTTGCACGGCTTACCCAAGCGATGAAGGACGCCGGGCTTTCGGTCAGTTAACGACGTTTTGCGGCGTACCGTCCAGATAGGCGCGCAGATTGGCACAGACGATTTCCATCAGCCGCTGCCGCGTTCGAAGCGGCGCCCACGCGACATGCGGCGTAATCCGGCAATTCGGCGCGTGCAGCAGTGGGCAGTCCGGACGCATTGGCTCGGCATCCAGAACATCCAGCGCGGCGCCGCAAAGCTTTCCGTTTGCAAGTGCGTCGCAGAGCGCCTGTTCTTCCACGACGCCGCCGCGTGCGGTATTGATGAAAAACGCACCGTCCTTGCAGCGTGCGAACGTTTCCGCGCGGAACATGCGCTGTGAGTCTGCATTGAGCGGGCAGTGAACGGAAATGATGTCCGACTGCGGCAAGAGGGTCTCAAAGGGTACAAATTCAACTCCTGGCGCAGCCTTTGGCGTGCGCGTATAGCATAGAACACGCATTCCAAACGCCTGCGCAATGGCGGCGACACGTCGGCCGATGCTGCCGTAACCGATTATGCCCATGGTCTGTCCGGCCAGCTCCTGTGTAGGATAGCGCATACAGGTAAATGTTTCGCTTCGCGTCCAGCCGCCGTCTCTCGTAAATCGGGCGTAGTCGCCGACGCGGCTCATATGCTCTAAGAGCAGCGCAAATGTATGCTGTGCAACCGCGTCTGTCGAGTAGCTCCCGGCATTGCAGACCGTAATGCCGTGCCGTGTCGCCGCCGCAAGGTCGATATTGTTATATCCGGTTGCAAAGACGCCAATGTATTTCAGCCTCTGCGCTGCCTGTATATCTGCCTCCGTAATCAGGGTTTTGTTGCACAGCAGCACATCGGCATCTGCAATACGCGCGGGAAGCTCCTGCGCTGACGTCAAAGCATATGCCGTGACCTCGCCCAGCGCCTCCAACGGCGACAGAGACAGATCCTGCTTGCTCACGGTTTCCCAATCAGTAATTACAATTTTCATTTTGTTCTCCATACGCCGAGTCTGCTGCAGGTCGGACAACTGCATGTTCTAAGATGACGAGAAATCCGCGCCGGTGGGCGTACATAGGTACAGGATAACGTGAATTCCGCAGTCAGCCAAACAATACTCAAACCGACTGGGGCTGCCTCTGATACGATCAGAGGCAGCCCTAGCGTGTCAAATACCCTTTTTGGCACGCTGGCAGGCTATCAAGAAAGTCCGGAAGGCAAGGAATCTCGCGCCCGTAGGCGTACATAGGTACGGTAGGGCGCGAGTTCCGAAGAAAGTCAAAACAACAGATAGAATTCCACTTTTTAAACCAGATTAATTTGAATTCTTACCGAAAAAAGATGGATATGTTTCAAAATATAAAAGCTCAAAATGGTTTTCTTGTTTTGACGGTTACGGACTTTACTGACAGTCTGAGGCTGCCTCTGATATAATCAGAGGCAGCCCATGCTTTTTGCAGACCCTATTCCCGTTTTATTCGATCGTCGCTTTGTGGAATACCTTCTTGCCCTTTCGAATCTTCAATCCGTCCGAAAGCTGCTGCCGCGTGAATGCGGCGTCAATGGAATCCACCTTTTCATCGTTTACGGCAACACCGCCCTGCTGCACGAGACGCCGCGCTTCTCCCCTGCTGGGCGCAAGGCCGCAGGCAAGCATCAGATCGAGAATTGCAATTCTTCCATCCGTGAGCTGCGCTTCCGTGAGAACCGTAGTCGGTATGTTGCTGTCGTCACTGCCGGCGCCAAACAGCGCTTTTGCAGCGTCCTGCGCCTTCTTCGCCTCTTCCTCGCCATGGACAAGCTTGGTCAGCTCAAAGGCCAGGATCTCCTTGGCGCGGTTCAGCTCGCTGCCCTGCCAGTTGTCCATTTCGTCAATTTGCTCAAGCGGCAGGAAGGTCAGCATCCGAATGCACTTGAGTACATCCGCGTCCTCCACATTGCGCCAGTACTGATAGAAATCGAACGGACTGGTTTTATTCGGATCCAGCCACACCGCGCCCTTTGCGGTCTTGCCCATCTTCTTGCCCTCGGAATTGAGCAGCAGCGTGATTGTCATGGCATGCGCATCCTTGCCGAGCTTACGGCGAATCAGCTCCGTGCCGCCAAGCATATTCGACCACTGGTCGTTTCCGCCGAACTGCATATTGCAGCCGTAATGCTGGAACATATAGTAGAAGTCGTAGGACTGCATGATCATATAGTTGAACTCAAGGAAGCTCAGGCCCTTTTCCATACGCTGCTTATAGCACTCGGCGCGCAGCATATTATTGACCGAGAAGCAGGCGCCGACCTCGCGCAGCAGATCAATGTAGTTGAGCGGGCGGAGCCATTCGGAGTTGTGCAGCATCAGCGCTTTCCCTTCCGAAAAATCAATAAAGCGCTCCATCTGCCGCTTGAAGCACTCCGCATTGTGTGCGATTGCCTCCGTCGTCAGCATTTGCCGCATATCGCTGCGCCCGGAGGGGTCGCCGATCAGGGTTGTGCCGTCGCCAATGAGCGCAATCGGCCGGTTCCCGGCCATCTGCAGGCGCTTCATCAGACACAGCGCCATGAAATGACCGACATGCAGAGAATCTGCCGTGCAGTCAAAGCCAATATAGAAGGTGGCCTTGCCGTGATTGATCATATCACGGATCTCTTCCTCATTGGTGACCTGTGCGATCAAGCCGCGGGCAACGAGTTCTTCATAAATATCCATCATATTTCTCCTTTTGCGGTTTTTTTAATACAAAAATCCTCTGTCCGAGCAAGTCGGACAGAGGACGAAAGACAATTTCGCGGTACCACCTCTGGTTTACGCCGCTCTCACGAGAAGGCGCCTTGGCGCGTGGCTGCTTGCACGCGGCACGCGATAACGGGCACATCCGTTCTGCCCTAATGCCAGGCGTTGGGTTCAGGCAGACCGCTCCGGGATGTATTTCACCGCAAGCCCCTGCCGCCTTTCACCAACCGGCGGCTCTCTGCAAGGGCGCTCCACAGCTACTTCTTCCCATCTCAGCGTTTCACGCTATTTATCGTAGCAGAACCAACACGGTTTGTCAAGCGCGACTTATCGCGCAAAGCTCCCCGTGCTTCTGTATTCGAAGCTGCGCTGCAACTTTAAATTCAGAGTCCAACGCTCCTATTGGGCGCGCAGCATCTCCTCCGCGCTCTTGAGCGTCGTATCCGTAATGACTGCGCCCCCAATGATGCGCGCCAGTTCCGCTTTTCTTCCCACAAAATCCAGCGGCGTCACAGAGGTGTAGGTTCGGCCGTTTTTCTCGGCCTTGGCAATTCGCATATGCGTATCCGCCATGGCGGCAATCTGCGGCAGATGCGTTACGCACAGGACCTGCTTGTGCTGTGCAACGGCGCGCAGCTTTTCCGCAACCTTCTGCGCTGCCCGCCCGGAGACACCGGCATCGACCTCGTCAAATATCAGGGTCGGAACCGCATCCAGCTCCGCAAGAACATTCTTCATCGCCAGCATAATGCGCGCCAGTTCACCGCCGGAGGCGACCTTGCTCATTGGCTTGAGCGCCTCGCCAACGTTGGCCGACATCAAAAAGCGGACGCGATCGGTTCCGGCAGTGCAGAGCGGAATCTCGGAAAACTCGCAGACAAAGCGTACCTTCGGCATATCCAGCTGAGACAGCTCGTCGGAAATGCGCGCCTCCAAAAGCGCCGCGGCCGTTTTGCGCGTTTCGTGCAGTGCCGCCGCAGTCGCCTCCGCACGCGTTTCGGCGGTAAGCTGCTCCTTTTTCAGCGCCTCAAGACGGTCGTCCACAAATGCAATCTCGTCCAGTTCCTTTCTGGCGGCCTCCAGATAATGAAGCATCTCCTCACAGCTTGCGCCGTATTTCCGTTTCAGCTTGTGAATTTGATCTAAGCGGGATTCAATTTGCTCCAATTCTTCACCGGAATAGGCAAAGGAATCTGCATAGTCGCGAAGCTCCTCCGCAACATCCTGCAGGCGATAATAAAGGTCGTTCAGTGCTTCCAGACGCGTGTCAAGTGTGTCATCGTATCGCGTCAGGCGCTGCAGCGCACGCGCAGCCTCGCCGGAAAGAGAAACCGCACCGTCGCGTTCCTCGTCGCCGGAAAGGTCGGCAACCGCTTCCTGCAGCCCCAGAACCAGTTTCTCGGCATTTTGCAGCGTCTTGCGGCGTGTTTCCAGCGTTTCGTCCTCGCCGATATGCAGATCGGCGCGCTCTAACTCGTCAATCTGGTAGTGCAGCGTTTCCATTCTGCGCAGCTTTTCTCCCTCATCCATGGAAAGCCGCTCGATCTCCTGCCGCAACCGAAGCACCTCGGAAAAATCCGCCGCGTAGGTCTCCCGCAGTGCCGCATTGCGCGCAAAGCGATCCAGAATACTCAGATGCGTTTCCTCGTCAAACAGCTGCTGCGAATCATGCTGGCCATGAATTTGAATCAAATGACCGCCGAGACGCTTCAGCATGGACACCGTTACCGTTTCCCCGTTGACCTTACAGACATTCCTGCCGTCGAGAAAGATTTCCCGGGTAATCTGCAGCTCCTGCTCGTAGGGAACATGATTCTCCTCGAACCAGGGAAGCTGCGGAATTTCCTCAAAGCAGGCGGATACATAGGCTTTCTGCGTACCGGTTCGAATGACGTCGCGGTAGGCACGCTCGCCCAGAATGGCGGAAATTGCGTCGATCACGATGGATTTGCCCGCGCCGGTCTCGCCGGTCAGGACGTTAAAGCCGCGATCGAACAGAATGGACGCCTGCTCAATAACGGCGATATTCTCAATGCGCAATAGGGTCAGCAAGCAGGCTCCCTCCTCTGCTCTTACTCTACAAGCTTTTTGATCTCCGCACAGAACGCGGCGGCAGAGGTGTTATCCCGCATGATGATCAGCGCGGTGTCGTCTCCGGCCAGCGTACCGACGACAACCGACATATGCATGGCGTCGATTGCGGAACCGGCGGCGGAGCCGAGACCCGGCAGCGTTTTGATGACGATAATATTCTGCGCATGGTCAAAGCTTGTCACGCACTGTTTGAAAATGGTGTTCAGCTTTGCGGAGAATGTATCTGCAGCATCCTGCGCAGAGGCAGCATAGCGATAGGTGCCGAGCGCCGTCAGCTCCTTCACAATGCGCAGCTCCTTAATATCGCGGGAGATGGTCGCCTGCGTCGTTCGAAAGCCCTCAGTCTGCAGGGCGGCAAGCAGCTGCTCCTGCGTTTCAATATCGGTATTTGCGATAATTTCAAGAATTTTGGCCTGTCTTTGTGATTTCATAACGACGTCCCCCTTATTTGAATTTGTTGTGGATAATTTCAAAGAAGCTGCGTTCCTTCAGGCGAAGCAGCCGTGTTTTTTCCTTGGCGGTGCAAATGGTTACCCGATCTCCGGTGCCGAGCTTGATCGCTCGTCCGCCGTCTACGGACAAAAAGGCATTCTTTCTGCCGATCTTCCCCACCATGACCGTAATGGTTCGCGAGTCGGAGGTCACGATCGGACGCGTTTTAAAATCGTGCGCACAGATCGGCGTCAGGATGATATTTCTGGCGGAAACCTCAACGATCGGCCCGCCTGCGGACATGGAGTAGGCAGTGGAGCCGGTCGGCGTGCAGACGATCAGACCGTCGCCGGAGAAGTTCATTGCCTCGATGCCGTCGCAATCCACAGCAAGCTGAATGGTGCGCGCAACAGCGCCCTTCGTGATGACTGCGTCATTGAGACCTGCTTCATGAAAAACGCAGGCGCCGTCCCGCTCGACGCGAACGGAGAGCATCATGCGCTCTTCCAGCTCGAAGCGATCGTCGGCAAGCAGGCGCAGCAGCTCCAGCTCCGTGCTTTCCAGCTCTGCCATGAAGCCCATTGTGCCGATATTCACGCCGAGAACCGGCAAGCGCTCAGCCGTTGCCGCCTTGGACGCGTGCAGTATCGTTCCGTCGCCGCCGAAGCAGATCAGGCAGTCGGCGCGCTTTAGCTCCTGCGTGAAATCGGAGAATGTGATATTCTGCGGCAGCGGCATGCCTTTGTCCACGTCGAAGGACAGGCAAATGCTCGTCTCAACGCCTGCTTCGTGCAGAATCCTTTGCGCCTGAAGCACCGTTTTAAAGTTTTTGTCCCGATAGGGATTGGGACACAGGACAACTCTCTTCATGCGTTACCCCTTCAAGGCCGCGTGTGCCGATGCAACCAGCTCCGGAATGTCCGTGCAGGCGTCCTCGCCCGCCTCCATGGACAGGTGGCCTAAAAATTCAATATTTCCCTCCGGTCCCTTGACCGGCGAATAGGTTAAATTACGAATGGTCATCGAAAGCTCGGAAGCAAGCTGAACGAATGCGCTCAAGACCTCCTCATGAACGGCAGGATCCCGAACGACGCCCTTCTTTCCGACCTTCCCCTTACCGGCTTCAAACTGCGGCTTAATCAGGCAGACGATCTGCCCGGTAGGCTTGAGCAGCTTCTGGATCACAGGAAGCACCAGAGAAAGCGAAATGAAGGACACATCCACCACAGAAAGATCAAGCGGCTCGCCCAGCTCCTCCGGCGTCAGGTAGCGGATATTTGTGCGCTCCATGCATACAACGCGCGGGTCATTGCGCAGCTTCCATGCAAGCTGTCCGTAGCCCACATCGATGGCAAAGACCTTTTTGGCACCCTGCTGCAGCAGACAGTCGGTAAAGCCGCCCGTCGATGCACCGGAATCCGAACAGACGTAGCCGTCCGGATGAATGGAAAAATCGCGCAGCGCCTTTTCCAACTTCAGCCCCCCACGGGAAACATAGGGACAGGCGTGGCCGCGAACCTCTAACTCGGCGGCAGCCTCGACCAACGTTCCGGGCTTGTCGACCTTTTGCTGATTCACAAACACCTCGCCGCTCATGATGACTGCCTGCGCCTTGCTTCGGGTTTCGCAAAGCCCCTTCTCCACAAGCAGAAGATCCAGCCGCTGCTTAGTTTTCACGGTGCAAAACCTCCTCCGCTTTTTTGGCAATTCCGGCAGCGTCCAGCCCAAGCATGCCGAACAGCGCTTCTGTGCTGCCATGCGTGACAAAGCGGTCGCCAAGGTTGCACAGAACCGTCCGCGCGTTGACACCGCGTCGCTCCAATTCCTCGGAAAGCGCTTCGCCGACGGAGCCAACCTGCACGCATTCCTCAATGACGAGCAGTGTGCCCGTTGCCTGAACGGAACGCACGACCAAGTCAAAATCAATTGGCTTAATGGAGGCAAGCTTGATGACCTCCGCTTCCAGTCCGCGCTCGTGCAGCAGCTCCGCCGCATCCAGCGCATTGCAAATCAGACGCCCATATGACACAAGAGTCACGTCCTTGCCTTGCCGCAAAACGCCATGCGGCGACTGAATCGCGGCCGTGCCGTCGCCGCCGCGCGGATAGCGTATCGCAACCGGTCCTTCCGTCTGCAGAATTGCGCGCCGCAGGAAGTCATGCAGCTCCTTCTGATTGGAGGGACAGTAGATCGTCATATTCGGCACCTGCCGCAGAAACCCGACATCGAAGACGCCGTGGTGCGTCTCGCCGTCCTCTCCGACCAGACCGGCACGGTCGACAGCAAAGACCACATGCAGATTCAGCATGGATACGTCCTGCAGGATCATATCAAATGCGCGCTGCAAAAAGGTAGAGTAAATTGCCACCACGGGGATCATCCCTTGCTTGGCAAGACCGCCGGCCATAGAGACGGCGTGTCCCTCTGCGATGCCGACGTCAAAAAAGCGGTTGGGAAAATGCGCTGCAAAATCATCCAGCCCGGTTCCCTTCTGCATCGCAGCCGTGATCGCACAGACGCGAGGCTCCTCCAACGCAAGCGTGCTGAGGGTTTTCCCAAAGGTAGCGGAGAAGCTTACCTTCTCGCTCTT
Organism: uncultured Eubacteriales bacterium; assembly: GCA_902465435.1. GTDB lineage: Bacteria > Bacillota > Clostridia > Oscillospirales > Oscillospiraceae > CABQNH01. The sequence continues at coordinate 48,933 of CABQNH010000004.1, forward strand.
CGGCGTGGCGCCGGTTGCCGGATCGAAGCGGCCGATGCCGTGGAATACATCCGGATTCTGCTCCGCAGGCGGATAGCCGCGTCCCTTCTGCGTCAAAACATGGAGAAGCACCGGACGCTCCATTTCCTTCGCGCGCTTCAAAAGATAAATCAGCCGCGTAATATCGTGACCGTCTACCGGCCCCATGTACTCAAAGCCCATCTCTTCAAACAGCCGCGTGCCGATCAGGCTGCGCTTCATGTATTCTTTAAAGCGGTGACTGATCTTATACAGCGTCTTCCCGCCGGGCACGGCGTTGCAGAAGCTGCGAAACCATTTTTTCAGCCGGAAATAGCTGTCGCGCGTCCGAATCAGGGAAAGATGCTGCGCGATACCGCCGACGTTCGGCGTAATGGACATTCCGTTGTCATTTAAAATGACGATCAGCGGCTCATGACTTTCTCCGGCGTCATTCAGCGCTTCATAGGCCAGCCCGCCGGTCAGCGCACCGTCGCCCAGCAGTGCAATGACGCTGTAGTCTTCCTGCAGGAGCGTTCTTGCCCGCGCCATTCCAAGCGCCGTCGAGACCGCGCTCGACGCATGGCCGGCGACAAATGCATCCGCCTCGCTTTCCGAAGGCTTCGGGAAACCGGCAATCCCACCGAACTGCCGCAAGGAGGAAAACTCTTCTTTGCGGCCGGTCAGAATTTTATGGACATAGGCTTGATGGCCGACGTCGAAGACTAGGCGGTCGCGCCGGGTGTCAAACACCTTCTCAATCGCCACGGAAAGCTCCACAACGCCGAGATTGGCCGACAGATGCCCGCCGGTCTTGCTGACGTTTTCGACCAGAAACTCTCGAATTTCCTGACACAGCGCAGCTTCGTCGCTGCGCTTGACGGCGACGAGATCATCATGGCTGTGGATAGAATCTAAAATACGCAAAATAGCACAACCTGTCTGCGGCGCATTAACGCTTTGTAAACGGCCGCTTTATATAATAAAGAAGTTTTCCGACCGTCGTCACGATCGCCGTACTTTCGCTCATGGCAAAGCCCTTACAAATTGCCTTACCGCCGACGGTCAAGCCGGAAACCAGCGCCGACATCAAAAGCTGCGCAACGGTCCCGTTTGTGATGCCGCCCAGCGCCAGAACTGCAATGACTGCGGAGGCAGCACCGGAAATGACGCCGCAAATATCGCCGATCACGTCGTTGCAAATGGAAGAAACACGATCGGCCACACGAATCAGCCGGATTGCATCCGCGGCTCCGTGTACCTTCTTCGCCGACATGGAGTGAAAGGGCTTTTCGTCCGCTACGGAAACCGCAACACCGATAATATCAAAGAGAATGCCGGTCAGGATGATTACAAATAGGATAATAAACGCAACGGCCACGCTTGCACCGTTCAGCAGCGCGCTTGCCAGCGCAGAAAATGTACCGGAAATACAAACCGTCAGAATAAATACAAAAAAGATCCATTTCCAATCTCGAACCTTCTTTTTCTTTGGCGGTGTCTTTCCGGCAGATTGCTTCTGAGATTTCATAAAACCGCAGACTCCTGTTTTTTAGAAATGCGCTGCGGCATATGCCGCAGCGACAGGTGTGCCCGGCGACACTTCAAACCACCACACGGGCGCACCTGAGAAAAAACGGTATTGTAGACGGGTAAAACGCGGCATTTGGCCGCCAAACCCGATACCGTTGCATATTTTTGAAAAGGTGGCAGCAAATACAGTAAAACTTACGGCTTAGGTCGGGTCTGTTTTCCACATGCGCAACCCCCCCGTCGCCGGAAAGGCAGTTTCCTTTTACTGCGCAAGCCGATCTGTTGCCAGGAACCGGTACCCGATTGCCACTTAGACCGCACTGCAATCCAATATTTGCCCCGTATGGACAGCCTAGGTGATTTCCACGGCAGCACGAGTCGTTTCTTATCCTCTTTTGCAGATATGGTTTCAGGAGAATATCGCCTCAATCTATGGCCATAGACGAGCACGCTTAGCTTCCCCATCCCCACGTATCCACGCAAGGCAGGCTACACTGCACGCAGCACACGATTCTGCGCACCGCAATGCAGGTTCATCTCCCGTGTCGTACGCAGTCCGGGGAATAAATCCGGGATCGGCTGTCGCACAAGCACAGGTCTCCACGGGATCCGGGTCGTATATCCCATGCCGTTGGGATGCGCCCGAAAACCTTAACCCCCAGCACCCACCCTAAACTGGGCGTAAAAAGCAGGCACCAGGGACTTCATCGATATGCCCTTTAAGGGATTTTTAGGCCCCTCTTAGGAAACGGCGGTGTTGACTAGGATACTGCGCCACCAAGGAAATTATAGCACAGTATTCATGAATATACAAGTGGATATTCAAAATTTTTGAGAAAAAAGCGTAAAAAAACGAAGGCCGTTTTTATCCATTGTCCACAAAGGCGGCAAATGATCGCCCCTCCGAACGAACCGCTTTGCACCTGTATGAATGGAAAGAACGACTCCAGCCTGAATCGGAACCGAATTTCGTATGGCGGTGCGTGCAGCGCTCCGGTGCCAGCACTGATAAAATAGTTTTTTGTAATCAGCAATAGGAGGTTTTGAATAGGAGGTTTGAGTTCCCCTGCGGAAGCCTTGCAGGCGATTCTCTAATTTAAAAAAGAACAGCACCTCAAACGAGATGCTGTTTCTTCCGCGCCGGAAGGGACTCGGCTGCATTTGCGCGTCGCGCAAATGATGGATGCCGCATTTGCGGCCTGTGCTTCCACCGGAAGCACAGATGGGAAGTTCGAGATCCCTTCCAGAAGTAGTTTTACACGCAATTTCCACGAAATAAAAAAGAACATCACCTCAAACGAGATGCTGTTCTGGTACGCCGGAAGGGACTCGGCTGCATTTGCGCGTCGCGCAAATGATGGACGCCGCATTTGCGGCCTGTGCTTCCACCGGAAGCACAGATGGGAAGTTCGAGATCCCTTCCAGAAGTAGTTTTACACGCAATTTCCACGAAATAAAAAAGAACATCACCTCAAACGAGATGCTGTTCTGGTACGCCGGAAGGGACTCGGCTGCATTTGCGCGTCGCGCAAATGATGGACGCCGCATTTGCGGCCTGTGCTTCCACCGGAAGCACAGATGGGAAGTTCGAGATCCCTTCCGGAAGTAGTTTTACACGCAATTTCCACGAAATAAAAAAGAACAGCACCTCAAACGAGATGCTGTTCTGGTACGCCGGAAGGGACTCGAACCCCCGACCTACTGGTTCGTAGCCAGTCACTCTATCCAACTGAGCTACCGGCGCATACCGCGCTCCTCAGCGCTCAGATATAATAGCACACAACCATCCAAAATGCAATAGGTAAAATCAAAATTTTTAAAATTTTTTGCCTTCCGATCGTTCTATGCGGTAACCTTGCGGCGCTTTTCCGGCCGAAAACAGAAAATCTCCCAGAAAATCCGGAAAGAAACGCAATTCACTCTTGTAAAAACGCGGAGATTGGCGTATACTTTATTTTAACATTTTACTTTGCACAAGGCTTGGGGCGTCTGTGCGCTCCGTGCTTAGTACACGGCGGGAGCTTCCCTGCCCTAACGTGCCGTGTGCGTAGGGTCGGCCGATGCGGCGAACTACTTTTGTCCCACCGCAGTGCCGCCTGACGGGTATCTTGGCTGCGCGGTATTTTCACAGGCGCTTCACTTTTCATCTACCGAAAGGAATTGAACGAAATGCAACTGACATCCATTCGCGAGTTATTTAAGGACTCCGCCAAATTTGCAGATCAGACCGTCACGGTCGGCGGCTGGGTGCGCAACCTGCGTGCCTCCAAAAGCTTTGGCTTTATTATGCTGTCCGACGGCACCTTCTTCACGCCGGTACAGGTCGTCTACAGCGACAAGCTTGCGAATTTTTCGGAAATCTCCAAGACCAACATCGGCGCCGCATTAATCATCACCGGAAAGCTGGTTTTGACGCCGGAGGCCAAGCAGCCCTTTGAGCTGCAGGCGGAAACGGTCACATTAGAGGGCGCTTCCACGCCGGATTTTCCGGTGCAGCCCAAGCGCCATACGCTGGAATATCTGCGTACCATCTCGCATCTGCGTCCGCGCACGAATACCTTTCAGGCGGTGTTTCGCGTTCGCTCCCTCGCCGCGTATGCCATTCACAAATTCTTTCAGGAACGCGGCTTTGTCTATGTGCATACGCCCCTGATCACCGGCTCGGACTGCGAGGGTGCCGGCGAAATGTTCCAGGTTACGACACTGGATCTCAACCAGGTGCCCAAGACCGACGACGGCAAGGTGGACTACAGCAAGGATTTCTTTGGCAAGCCCACCAATCTGACCGTCTCCGGCCAGCTCAACGGCGAAACCTACGCAATGGCGTTCCGCAATATTTATACCTTCGGGCCGACCTTCCGTGCGGAGAATTCCAACACCACGCGGCATGCGGCGGAATTCTGGATGATTGAGCCGGAAATCGCGTTCGCGGACCTGCAGGACGATATGCATCTTGCCGAGGACATGATTAAGTATATCATATCCTATGTGCTTGAGAATGCGCCGGAAGAAATGGCATTCTTCAACAGCTTTGTGGACAAGGGGCTTTTAGAGCGGCTGCATCACGTCATGACGTCCGACTTCGGCCATATCACCTACACAGAAGCTGTGGAGATTTTGGTGAAGCATAACGATAAATTCGACTACCCGGTGCACTGGGGAAGCGACCTGCAAACGGAGCACGAGCGTTATCTGACCGAAGTCATCTTTAAGCGTCCGGTGTTTGTAACGGACTATCCGAAGGAAATCAAGGCCTTTTATATGAAGCTCAATCCGGACGGGAAAACCGTCGCGGCAATGGACTGTCTGGTGCCGGGCATCGGCGAGATCATCGGCGGCAGCCAGCGCGAGGATAATTACGACGTACTGCTCCACCGCATGGAGGAGCTTGGGCTTGACCGGAAAAGCTACGAATTCTATTTAGATCTTCGGAAGTACGGCTCAGCGCGCCACGCGGGCTTCGGGCTTGGCTTTGAGCGCTGCGTGATGTATCTTACCGGTATGGGCAACATTCGGGACGTTATTCCCTTCCCGCGTACCGTAAACAATTGCGAGTTGTAAGCGGCTGAAGCCGGTCGGCACAACGGCGTTTGCCATCATGAATCGTGAAAACGGCTGGAGAAATCACTTCTTGATTTCTCCAGCCGTTTTCAGGTTGTCAATAAAGTCCGTAACCGTCAAAACAGGAAAACAATTTTGACGATTTTTCTTTCAGCGAGTCCATTTCATTTTATGGAAAAATTCAAATAAATTGAGTTCAAAAACAAGGAAATATTTATTGTTTTGACTTACTTCGGAACTCGCGCCTTACCGTACCTATGTACGCCTACAGGCGCGAGTTTCTCGTATTTCGAACTTTCTTGACAGCCTGCCAGTGTGTCAAAAAGGTTTTTTGACACGCTGCGGGGCCGTCCTGAGGACGGCCCCGCAGACTGTCAATAAAGTCCGTAACCGTCAAAACAGGAAAACAATTTTGACGATTTTTCTTTCAGCGAGTCCATTTCATTTTATGGAAAAATTCAAATAAATTGAGTTCAAAAACAAGGAAATATTTATTGTTTTGACTTACTTCGGAACTCGCGCCTTACCGTACCTATGTACGCCTACAGGCGCGAGATTCCTTGCCTTCCGAACTTTCTTGATCGTCCGCCAGCGTATCAAAAAGGTTTTTTGATACGCTGAGGCGGGCTGGCGCCCGCCCACGAGGATAACGATGCCAGACGTCGTTTTGCCCCGTGAAAAACCGTGTGTGCCCTTGTCAACTGACGCTAAGGTTTGGAAAACGCAGGAATACTGGATGTCTTTCCGATTTTCCAACCGAAGCCATGGCAGAAAAGATCCGTTGTCCGCCGCCGGGGATGGATTCAGGGGTTCCCCTATCTTCCGAACTTTCTTGATAGCCTGCCAGACTGTCCATTTTGCATATGCATTCCAGTACCGTTTCGTTCGGCGGAGCGGCAATGTGCTTTTGGCGTGATCAAAGCACGCCGAAATGCTCCAGAATAATTTTCAGGCCAAGGAAAATCAGCACAACACCGCCCGTAATTTCCGCCTTTTTCTGATAGCGGCAGCCGAACACATTGCCGATCTTCACGCCAAGGCAGGAAATGAGGAAGGTCGTCAGACCGATCACCGCAACGCCGAAAAGCGTATTGCTCAGTTCGCTTGCCACAAGCACCGTTACCGGCACGCAGGCAAAGGTAATACCGACCGCAAAGGCGTCGATGCTTGTTGCGACCGCCATCAAAAACATTGTCTTTGCGTCCAGTCCGGCCGATGCCTCTTCCTCCTGCTCGGTGAGCGCCTCGCGGATCATGTTGCCGCCGATCACCGCCAGCAAAACAAAGGCCACCCATGGCGCGATCGCGTTGATGTAGCGCTCAAAGCTTGCGCCGAGCAGATAGCCCAGAAGCGGCATCAGTGCCTGAAATCCGCCGAACCAGACGCCGCAAATTGCGGCATTCCGAAAATCGACCCGTTTCATTGCCAGGCCCTTGCAGACCGATACGGCAAACGCATCCATCGACAGGCCGACCGCCAGCAGCAGTAAGGATACCAGTCCCATTTGATCGTCTCCCTGTTAAGAAAAAAATAAGGGGCAGATACGCGCGTACCTGCCTCAAGCGTGAAGCAAACGGCGCACATACAGAATTGCTCTGTATGAGTCTCATCAATTAAGGTATGCCAGGTAAGCTACCAGTATGTTGACATACCGCATTCGAGAATGCCGATTACTCCCTCATGACGGGGTTATTATAGCGTTATGCCGTACATTTGTCAAGAAAGAACGGAAAAATCCCGTAAACAGGCGGAATGTCTCCATTTTTCTGAAAAACGGATTGTCGAACGCGATTTCCTGTGCTATACTTTCTTGCAGAACGTGTCACAAAATGGGAGGGAGAATTATGAATCGCAGGAAAGCAGAGTATCTTATGCTGATTCTGACCGCGCTCTGTCTTGCGTTCTTTCTCGGCTATTACCTCGGAACAAGCAGCTCCGGCACGCTGCGGATCAACACGACGCCAATCCCACCGAGCACCACGCAAACCGCCGATCCCAATGCGGCTGATGGCACGGAAGACATTGCTTTCTTACCGGCTGCAACCGAAGCTGCGCCGACGGAAGCCCAGCTGCTCATCGACCTCAACACGGCAACCATGGATGAGCTGATGCTGCTCGACGGCGTCGGAGAAAAGACCGCGCAGAATATTCTTTCCTATCGCGAGCAGCACGGCGGCTTTACTGATATCTCACAGCTTCTTGAGGTATCCGGCATTGGGGAGAAGAAGTATGCGGCGATTCGGGATCATGTAACCGTCTCCGCTCCTCAAGGATAAGTTTTTTGGAGGAAATATGGCAAGATTCTTTGTAGAAAACAGAATAGACCACCCGCAGTTTCTAACGCTTACCGGCGAAAATGCCGAGCACGCCCGCGTGCTGCGTCTGAAAAACGGCGAGCCCGTGACCGTATGCGACGGAGAAGGAACCGAGTACCGCTGTACCGTCTCCGACGTCTCCGGCGGGCAGATTTCGCTGGTCGTCAACGACGTGGCGCCGTCTGCCGCAGAGGCGCGTGTGCGCAGCGCAATCTATATGGCATTTCCCAAAGCGGATAAGCTGGAGCATGTGATTCAGAAGGCCACAGAGCTTGGCGTGGATGAGATTGTTGCATTCCCGAGTGCACGCTGTGTGGCGCGTCCGGACGAAAAAGCACTGAAGAAAAAGCTGGAGCGGTGGCATAAAATCGCGCGCTCCGCAGCCGAGCAGTCACGGCGCGGGCGAATCCCCACCGTTCTTGCGCTCGCTTCCTATGAGCAGGCACTCGCTAGCGCTGCGCAGGCAGAGCTTTCCGTGCTTTTCTATGAAAATGAGCGCTCCTGCACCTTCCGTCAGGCCATCGAATCGCGACCCTTTTCCAGCTGCGCGCTTATGACCGGCCCGGAGGGCGGCTTTGAGAACGAGGAAGTCGAAAAGGCGTCGGCAGCCGGACTGCAGATTTGTACGCTTGGCAGGCGCATCCTTCGCTGCGAGACCGCGCCGCTCTGTGCACTGTCCGCCCTGCAGTATGCTGCCGGTGAATTTTAAACGGCTTGATCGCATTTAAGTATAAATCGCCCCAACCCTTTCATAGGATGTCCATGAGAGGAGTTGGGGCGATTTGCAAAAACAGCCGTCTATTTTTCACGGCGCACTGCTGCTGACCGGCGCGGGATTCTTCTTCCGGCTTGTATCAATGCTCTTTCAGGCCTATCTTGCACGGACAGTCGGCGCTTCCGGGGTTGGTCTGCTGCAGTTGATCGGCGCAGTCGGCGTTTTCTCCATGACCCTCGGTACCTCCGGCGTGCGCGTCGCTGCCATGTATCTCTCCGCAGAGGAATATGGTCACCGCAGACTCGGCGGCATCCGCTCTGCAATGTCGCACTGTATCGTCTACGGAATGATCGTCAGCACGATCACCGGAATTGCGCTCTGCCTTTCGGCGCAATGGCTTGCGCTTCGCTGGGTCAAGGATCTGCGCGCCGCATCCAGCCTGCGGATCATGGGGCTGTTTCTCCCGTTTAATTGCCTGTGCGCCGTGATGAGCGGCTACTATACCGCCTGCTCCCGGATTCGGAAGCTGGTTGTTATTGAGATCGCCGAGCGGATCGTTTCCCTGCTTTTCACTGCGGCACTGCTGCAAACCTGGGCAAGCGGAGATTTAGGGCGCGCCTGCTGCGCCGTCACTCTGGGGAGCAGTGTGGGCTGCGTGTTTGACTTTTTCCTTTTGTATGCCTCATACCGCAAGGATTGCCGTCACTATGGCCCAATTCCGCCCAATCTCTCCATGGGAAGACGGCTCATACGGCTCTGCGTGCCGCTTGCGCTCAATGATATTCTGCGCTCCGGCCTTTCCACCTGCGAGCAGTTTTTGATCCCCTGGGGCTTATCCGGCGCGGGCGGCGGACGAGAGAGCGCAATGGCAGATTACGGAACCATCCATGGCATGGTCTTCCCTGTTATGATGTTCCCCGCCGCGATCCTCTACTCCGTCGCCGATGTGCTCGTGCCGGAGCTTTCCCGCAATCGGGCAATCGGCCGTCAGGTTCGCATTCAGGATCTTGCCGACAAATGCCTGCGTATGGGACTGGTATTTTCCGTTTTGGTATCCGGCAGCCTTGCCGTGCTTTCCCGTCCGCTGGGTCAGCTGCTCTACCGGAGCGACGCAGCCGGCGCTTACCTGCGGCTGTTTGCGCCGCTTGTTCTGATTCTTTACATGGACGCCATGGTGGATGGGATGCACAAGGGCTTGGGGCAGCAGCTTTATTGCGTGCGCTACAACACGATAACCAATGTGATGGATGTAGTGCTTCTGTTTCTGTTATTGCCGCGCTATGGAATTTCCGGCTATTATTTTACATTTGCCTTTACGCACGTTATTAATTTCTATTTAAGCATCGCGCGGCTGATCAAGGTTGCAGACTGCACTGTCCGCCCCGGCTTTCTGCTGCGCGCACTGCTGAGCGGCGCACTGTCCGTTGCCTGCACCTGTCTGCTCCCCGATTGTGCAGACCTTCCTGGACTCGTGCTGCGCGGCCTTGCATTTTGTGCCGCTTCATTCGTGTTTTTTACGGTGTCTCAGGTGGTGTCGCAGTCGGACCGGGCATGGCTTTGCGCCCTTCTGCGGCATTCGCAATCGAAGTCACGCGAAGCGTCTGCCCGCAAACCGTAAATTGAACCGCAAGACCCGCGAACTGCAGACCATAGATGCGTTCCGGATCATGCTGATACTGTGGGCGCGGATCCTGCGCAAGAATTCCAAAGAGACCCTCGCGCTTCTCCGCCGGGACAGCTTCCAGAAGCTCCGGCGCAATTTCAACCGAAAGCTTTCGGGATTCCGGACGGGCGGCAAAGCCGCAGCTTGCGTCCGGCCGGCAGTCGGCATATGGGAGATAGGGCTTAATATCATAAATCGGCGTACCGTTTAAAAGATCCGCGCCGCCGACGCGCAGCACGGTGCCGAGCTTTTCGCGGCGTTCAATGCCGAGAAGCCGCACACAGGACAGCCCGATGGGGTTTGGGCGAAAGGGGGAGCGCGTTGCAAACACCCCCATGCGCGCATTGCCGCCTAAGCGCGGCGGCCGAACAGTCGGCGACCAATCTTCCCGAATCGCCTTGGAAAACTCCCAAATTAGCCAGAGATGAGAAAACGACTCCAGACCGCGCAGTGCATCCGGATTTCGATAAGACGGCTCAAAGACAACCAGTGCCTCTAAGGACTCCACAAGCCCCGATTGGCGGGGAATCCCGAATTTTTCTTCAAAATCGCTTTGGATTCTGGCAACGACGCTCCAATGATGCTCCATAATCGACCTCATTCCATCATGGCTGACAGGATCCTGTCATAGCCCTCGGCAGCCGTAGCCAGCTGTTCTACCGCGACATATTCGTCTACCGTGTGCGCAAGGCACTCCTGCGACGGTCCATAGCCTACCGTGGGGATCGCACGTTCCCCGGCATAATGGCTGCCGTTTGTACAGAAGGAATAGGTCGTGAGCTGGGGCGGCACAGCAAGCGTGCAGAGTGCGCCGTAAATCTTCTGAATCCACGGCTCCTCCGGAGAGAACAGCCACGCCGGCAGAAAACGCTCCGCGCGGATGATATCCCCGGTATAGCAGCGCCTCTCCTCCTCGCGCAGGAAAACCCGCGCGGAGAACGTCGGATCCTTTGCCCGCAGCAGGTCAATCTCTGCCTGAATCGGCGCAAGAACACTCTCTTTTGTATCGCCGACCAGCAGACGGCGGTCAAAGGTCGCAGTACAGCGCTCCGGTACGACCGATGCGCCCGGGTATGGAGAGGAAATGATATCCGTCAGCTCCATAATTCCCTTCCCCAATCCGGCCTGCTCCTGCGGCCGGATCTTTTCTATGGCCGACAGCAGCGCCATCATCTTCTTTACGGCGTTTACGCCCTTCTCCGGGTTTGCAGAATGCGCAGGCTTGCCGTAGGTTTCCACTACGATCTCCGCACGCCCCCGCTGTCCGATTTTCAAATTCAGCTCCGACGCCTCTCCGATTACGACCAGATCCGGCTGCACCTGCTCGCTGATCGGGCGGCAGGCCACACCCTCGAACAGCTCCTCATAAACGACCCCGGCAACATAAATATCTCCGCGGAAGCCGCGGCCGGTACGCGCAGCGAAATAGGCGGCAGCGCAGGTCATAGCAGCCAGCGCGCCCTTCATATCCGTTGCGCCGCGGCCGTAAATGCGACCGTCACGCAGCTCCCCGACGAAGGGATCCACGCTCCAGCGTTCCGGCTCCTTAACGGGCACCGTATCCATGTGCCCGTCAAGAAGAATCCGTTTTCCCGGCTTGCTGCCATGGATGCAGCCGATCACGTTTCCAAGTCGATCCACTGTGATCTCATCGTAGCCAAGCCCACGCATTGCATCCTGCAGGACATGCGCAGTCTCATTCTCCTCGCCGGAAATGCTTTGCGCGCGAATCAGCTGCGTACAAAGGCGCAGCGTTTGCTCCCGCAGTTCTTCCTTTGTCATACCAACGCCCCCTTTTCTTTCCCCTATCATACTCCCCTTTCGGGCTTGTGTCAAAGCAATTCTTCCTTGCCCGTCATGGCGCGGAATGCCGCTGCGCTTTTCGCCTTGCATCGGTCTTGCATCAGTGCGGCAGGCGTGCTATACTGCAGACAGGCCGCTGCACTGCGCAGCTCAAATCGGCAGGCGGCAGGACGGAGATCTAAGATGCAGAAACAAAAGCTTGTGAAAAAGCAGGATATTCTCGACGCATTGTCGCAAGCCGGCGTCCGGCCGGGACAGGCAATCCTTGTGCATACCTCACTTCGAAGCCTCGGCTATGTTTGCGGCGGCGCGCAAACCGTCATAGAAGCGCTCCTTGCGGCGGTCGGTCCGGCGGGAACGATCATGATGCCGACACAGTCATGGAAAAATCTCGACCCAGAGAGTGGCGTTCACGGTGAGGTCTCGGAGGCAGACTGGCCGATGATCCGGGAAAATTGGCCCGCATACGACAAGCGGATCACCCCGACGAACACCATGGGCGCCGTTGCGGAGATGTTCCGCCAGTGGCCGGGAACCTGTCGGAGCGATCACCCGGCGCGCTCCGTCGCGGCAAACGGAAAATATGCGCAATTTCTCACCGAGGACCATGATTTATCCAATATTTTCGGAGACAGCTCCCCAATCGGAAGACTTTACGAGTTAGACGGCTATGTGCTTCTCCTTGGCGTCGGCTACGACAAAAACACCTCGCTGCATCTTGCAGACGCCCGTGCCGTTTATCCCGGAAAGCATACCTGCATAGAGCACAGCGCCGTCCTGGAAGAGGGCAAGCGTGTATGGAAGGCCTATGAAACGCTGTATGTAGACGGCGCGGACTTTTGCGAAATCGGCCGCGCGTTTGAGGAAAGCTGCGCCGTATCAAAAACCGCACTGGGAAACGGCGTGGTCACCTTCATGCGGCAAAGGGCATTGGTCGACTTCGCGGTTTCGTGGATGGAGCAGCATCGGCGCTGAAAAAAGCAGGCAAAATGAGAACGCGTCAACTCCCTGTGTGGAGCCGTCCTGTCTCATTTTGCCTGCTTCGCATGGATTATGCTGCGCGCAGGGACGCAGAAATTCGCTCCTTGCCCTTGCGCAGCCTTTCTTCTTAGAATGAATGATTAATTGACGCGCTCTTTCCCCCAGAAGAACAGGGCGACCGTGCCGGGGCCAGTGTGGGAGCCGATGGTCGTGCCGATCGAATTGATCTGCACCTTACCGTTCAGCTTCGGGAAGCGCTGCTCAACAAGCGCCGCAACCGCTTTCGCGTCCTCGATGCATGCGGAGTGACACACAAAGCACTTTCCGCTATACTCCAGCCCGTCTTCTGCATTTTCCTCCATCTTTTTGACAATCTCCGCAATCACACGCCGCTTCGTGCGAATCTTCTCACGCGGGATCAGGCGGCCGAGATTATCCATGTTCAGAAGCGGGCAAATGCCGAGGATCGTGCCGACCAGACCGGCTGTTTTAGAGATTCGCCCTCCCTTCACATAGAAGGAAAGATCCGTCGAGAAAAACCAGTGGTGCATCCGAAGCTTATTTGCCTCGATCCAATCGCGCAGCGCCTCAAGCCCCATGCCGTCGTCACGAAGATCGGCCAGCGTATCCATGATAAGGCCATAGCCGCTGGACGCGCCCAAAGAATCTACAACATAGATTTTCCGATCGGGATAGCGCTCCTGCGCAATGGCTGCGGCATTGCGTGCAGAATTATAGGTACCGGAGAGGCCGGAGGAAAGCGTAATATGAAGGATGTCCTTTCCCTGCTCCAAAATGGAAGTAAAGTAATCCAGATATTCGCCTACGCCAACCTGCGCCGTTTTCGTCTCTGCGCCCTCTGCCATACGACGATAGAATTCTTCAAACGGCATGCTCTGCCCGAGGTCGTCAACAAATTCCTTTCCATCCATGGAATAATGGAAGCAAATATAGGAAATGTTTCTGGCCTTGAAATGCTCCTTCGGCAGATCGGCCGTGGAACAGCAGCTTAAAACAAAGTCTCGTTCATGCATGGTACATGCTCCCCCTTGCTGTTGTTGTTATTAGATATCCTCGCGGTATTTGCTTCCGCGCGGCAGATGCCGCGCAGTGTTCCCGGCTGTCAGTTGGGGACAGCAGGAACGCAGTATGTCTGCATCACCCAGATATACCGCTGCGAGCCAGCGCACCGCGATTTGCTTATTTAGTAAAGCACTTCGGCGCATTAAAATCACCCTACAGTCGCAGTTGGAAGGTAACGAAATAAAAATCGGCACAGTGGAGAACGGCATTTGTTCTCTACTGTGCCGATTATTCACTCTACCGGCAGTAGAATTCAGGATTTCCTCAGCTTGTCGACCCTGAAACACAGGAACACCAGCAGCTCCACCGGAATCACCGCAAGGAAGATCTGCCAGGGATTATACTTTGCCAGCGCGACATAAATGACGGCGGCAATACTCATCACAAGTCCGAGGACAATATAACAATTTCCTTTTCCTTTATTCCAGACGGAATTCAGAACCAGCCAGGTAATGAGTACAACGGGAAGGGTATAAATGAAAATATACCACTGTACGCTGCCCAAAATCCAGAAGATTGTAAAGACAACCATAACAACGGCAAGAATTGCGATCAAAGTCAGTGCAGTGATGCCGGAATATAGGGAAATCTTTCTCTGGTAATCCTTATCGTCATCGTCCGGCGGCGTCCATTCGTCATGGGACTCAATCAGGTAGTCCACCGTAACGCCGAACAGCTGAGCAAGCTGACGCAGCACAAAAATATCCGGCACGGACTCTGCCCGCTCCCATTTGGAGACGGATTTATCTGAGTAATTCAGCTTTTCTCCCAGCTCTAACTGCGTCATGCCGGCAGCGGTTCGCAGCTGAATCAGATTGCTCGCAAAGGCCAGTTTTAGTTCATCCAAGATGCTGTTCCTCCCATAACGCTATATGTCAAAAACGCCAAGGATCACAATACCGCAAACGGTGATTCCAATCATCAAATAGTGCTTCCACGAGAGCTTCTCGTGCAGGAAAATCCGGCTCCAAACCACAGAGGCAACACAATAGGCCGAAATGATCGGCGCCGACATCATCACATGATCCGGATCGTTCAGGGCGTAGATATAGGTCAATTGACCTGCAGTTTCAAAGCATGCGCCGATGTACTTCGGGCGCTCCCGCTTCGGATCAAAATGCACGCCGCGCACCAGAAGGAAATAAAGAAGGCACAGCAGGGCAGCCGTAAAGAATGTCAGCTCATAGGCAACATTCGCGGAGTCCTCGTTCAGCTTCTCCAAAACGAGACTGTCGGCAAAGGTTCCCGCCGCATCCAGCAGGCAGTAGGCAATCGGCAGGCAGATCGCAAGCCAGCTTTTTGCATAGCGGCGGTTTGCTTGCTCCTGGCGCCTTTTGCGCAGCTCTTCGTCCTCCCGCGCTTCCACCACGCCAAGCCCGACGACACCAACGCAAACCAGCAGAACCGCCGCAAGTACCAGCACCCGGTCAAATCCGAGGATATCGCTCAGCGAGCCGCTTAAAAGGCACAGAACGGCAACGACCGCACCTGAGGAGTTGCAGATTGGCGAGGAAATCGAAAGCTCAATATGGCGCAGCCCGACATAGCCGAGCACCATGGAAACGATGTACAAGAGCGAGACGGGCAAATACGTCCAAACCACGCTCCACGAAATCACAACGCCCTGAAATACGAGCATATAGGCTGCGTGCAGTCCCATCACGGTACCGACGGCGATTACCATCTTTAGATGGCTGACCTTGTCGTCCTCATCGCAGCAGCCGATTTTTGAAAACAAATCCGACCCTGACCAACAGAACAGGGTGATAATTGCATACCAAAACCAAGACATACTATTCCCTCTTTTCTAATTCCAATGAATCATATGCGAATCACTCCGGCATCCGCCAGCTTTTGCAGGCTCAGGAGGATTCCCGTCTTTGCGTGATACCAGGTCAAGCCGCCCTGAAAATAAATCGCGTAGGGCGGGCGAATCGGCCCGTCTGCAGACAGCTCAATGGAGCTACCCTGAACAAATGCGCCCGCCGCCATCACAACCTGCGCATCATAGCCCGGCATATCGCCCGGCACGGGGTCGACATAGCTATCCACCGGTGCAGCCGCCTGAATGCCTTTGCAGAAGGCCAGCATTGCCTCCTTCGAGCCAAGCTCCACAGCCTGAATGATATCATGGCGGCTCTCTGAGCCGTTGGGGATCACGCGGAAGCCAAACCTCTCATAAAGATTTGCCGCGAAAATTGCGCCCTTCACTGCACTGGCAACCACGGTCGGCGAAAGGAAAAAGCCCTGAAACAACGCCGGAAGTAGGCCAAGATTGGCGCCGACCTCCTGCCCCAGCCCGGGCGCGGAAAGGCGATAAGCGCACCGCGCGATCAGTTCCTTTTTTCCGCAGATATATCCGCCGATCGGCGCAAGGCCGCCGCCCGGATTCTTAATCAGGCTGCCGACGATCAGATCCGCGCCGACATCGCTCGGCTCAATTCGTTCAACAAATTCGCCATAGCAATTATCTACCATGCAAATCACATCCGGCTTGATGCCCTTGCAGAAGGAGATCAGCTCGCCGATTTCCTGCACGGAAAAGGTTTTTCGCGTGGCGTAGCCCTTGGAGCGCTGAATGGTAACAAGCTTTGTTTTTTCATTGATCGCGGCGCGAATGCCGTCGTAATCAAAGCAGCTTCCTTCCAGAAGCGGAACCTCGCGATAGGAAACGCCGTATTCCTTCAGGGAGCACTGTGACTTGCGAATGCCGATGACCTCCTCGAGCGTATCATAGGGTCTGCCGACCGGACTGAGCAGCTCGTCTCCGGGCAGCAGATTTGCAGAGAGTGCAACTGCAAGTGCATGCGTTCCGCAGGTGATCTGCGGACGAACCAACGCAGCCTCCGTATGGAAGGTATCGGCGTAAACACGCTCCAGACAGTCCCTTCCCATATCGTCATAGCCATAGCCGGTCGTCGCCGCAAAGCAGGCCGCATTGACCCGATTCTTCTGCATGGCATGAAGCACCTTCGCTTGATTATACTCAGCGGTTCGATCGATTTGTATAAAACGCTCGCGCAGGCGCTCCAAGACCTCCTCGCCGCAGGTATATACCTGATCGGAGATACCCAACGCGCGATAGATATTTTCCATTCTGTTTCTCTATGGCAATGCCACCTTGCCCAAATGCGCACTTTTCCAGCCGGAATGTGCCGCCGCATTGCCAATTCCTTTCTATTCTATAATCCCGTGATGTCCCGGTCAATCCCTGCGCCGATTCCCGCCAACAATCAGGATGAGCCGCAGCAGCTGCATGATAGACACGGCAAGCGCGGCGACATAGGTCAGCGCAGCAGCGCGCAGAACCTTCTTCGCGCCCCGGCTCTCCTCCGGCGTCAGCATACCGCAGTTTTCGATTGCAGCAACCGCGCGGCGGCTTGCGTCAAATTCCGTCGGAAGCGTTACCAGCTGAAATACGACGCAAAGGGAGAACGCGATCACACCCGCATAGGCAAGATACAGGAACTGTTCCCCATAGATGGACAGGAGCAGACCGAGCAGAATCAGCGGAATGGAGATTCGCGAGCCGATATTGGTAATCGGCACGATCGCGGTACGAATGCGAATCGGTGCATAGCCGACCGCATGCTGCACGGCGTGCCCCGCCTCGTGCGCCGCAACGCCGACGGCCGCCGGTGTCGCCTCGCCGTATACGCTGTCGGAAAGACGGATCACCTGCTCCTTCGGATCATAGTGGTCGGTCAAATCGCCGGAAACATGCTCGATCCGGACATAATACAGGCCGTTGGCATCGAGCACGCGCCGCGCCGCATCCGCGCCGGTCATACCGCGCGAATTGCGGATCCGGCTGTATTTCTTAAAGGTTCCGTTCACTCTTGCGCTGGCCCACAGGGAAAACAATACGGCAGGCAGCACGAGCACAAGATAGTAGTAATCCAAAAACATAAGCTTCCCTCCTGTATGGAAGCAGGTCAGAGTGCGTTCGGCTCCATAGCCTGATGCAGACGCTCCGTAATGGCGCCGCGGAACACGCGATCCGCCTGCAGATGTACTGTTTGCAGCGCCGCGGCGGAATGTGCGACCGGAACGTTGCCCATCATAAACAGGTCAATGTCCAGCATGAATTTCAATTCCTTATCCTCGACGTTATTCTTCTTCACCTTCGCAAAGCCGGTGCGCAGCTTCAGGCGGCAGCCGCCAGAAAGCAGCATCTCCGACTCCTGCGTATAAACCGGAACGTTGCGATCCAGAACATCGTCCTCCGCCAACACACCGAGATAACCGGGCGTGAACAGCTCGGAAAGCGGCACGTCCTCCAGCTCCAGCGCCTGACGGGAAAATGCATTGATAAAGCGCAGACCCACGCGGGAAAAATACGCCGGTTTATAAATTTCAATAAACTTTGCAAGCGCCTTATCCAGCTGCTTGGCAAAATCCTCCCAGCGCGTATAGGCCGGTGTGGCAAGCGCAATGAAAGAATTGGTCAGATTTACCTTCCACCTATGATCGGCGGACAGGAACTGATAATTCACAACGCGTTCCTGCTCCTGCAGTCTCAGATTGCCGGGCGCACCGGTAACCTTGGGCGGCAGCACATCCTCACCGCGGCTATAGAGCGGGAAATCTGCGCGAATGGCTTCCTGAAAGTCCACAGGCTCCCGTGCAGAAATCGACAGAATGGTCGGAAAACGGAGCTGGCAAATCACTTCGACAAGCTGGCTGCGGTCGTATTGGCAGCGATCACAATCCTTGAACATTATGAAATACACTCCTTTGTGCGAAAATTCTCCTGATATCATATCATAGCTTGCCTGCAAATTGCAACTGAAATTCACTGAAATTCCATGAAGCATTTGTAAATCTTTTTGTGCATCCCCTTGTCCCGCTGCGTTCCTCTGTGCTATAATAAGGACGCAATACGCCATCGCGCGGCTTCCGGACGGAGCCGCGCCGGGAAATTAGGGAGGATTGTATGCAATTTTTACGGTTCCTTGCGGTGCACCGTACGCCCGCCTTGAATTTTATGATGGAGGTTTTCACCCAATTCGGCGCAGAGCTGCTTTTTATGGTGATCGCCATTTCCGTGTTTTGGTGTGTCAATAAGCGGCAGGGATATTATCTGCTGTTCGTCGGCTTCCTCGGCACGATTTTTAATCAGTTCCTGAAGCTGGCCTTCCGAATCTCCCGCCCATGGGTACGCGACCCGAGCTTTCAGCCGGTAAAAAGTGCGGTTTCCGGTGCGACGGGCTATTCCTTCCCGTCCGGTCACACGCAGAATGTCGTCGGTACGTTGGGCGGCATAGCCCGCGATACCAAACGCCGTTGGCTGCAAATCGTTTGCGTTGCCGTCGCTTGTTTGACCGCGTTTTCCAGAATGTACTTGGGCGTTCATACGCCGATGGATGTCGGCGTGTCCTTTGCAATTGCCACAGTGCTGGTCTTTGTGATGTATCCAATCGTCGGATGGGCGGTGGAACAGGATCGTCGAATGTATCTTCTAATGGGGCTTATGAGCGTTTTAGCCATCGCCTATGTGCTTTACTCGAATTTGTGGCATTTCCCTGCGAGCATCGAAGCCGATAACCTCTACGAAGGCCGGAAAAACAGTTTTTCCCTGCTGGGTGCGCTGTTAGGTATGCTTGCCGCCTATCCGGTCGAGCGGAAATACGTCCGATTCGAGACGCAGGCCGTCTGGTGGGCGCAGATTTTAAAGGTCGCGCTTGGCCTTTTGCTTCTTCTTGCCGTTCGCGGCGGACTGAAGGCGCTGCTGCTGTGCTTCCTCTCTGAGCAGTCAATTTGGTATCTCGTGCTCGGCGCAGTGCGCTACGGTCTTATGGTCTTTATTGCAGCTGCGGTCTACCCGCGCAGCTTCCGCTATTTTGCAGGACTTGGGAAAGGACGGGATCGGGCATGAACTACGGCGCAATCAAGAATTGTGATATTGCAAACGGCCCCGGCGTGCGCGTCAGCCTTTTCGTTTCCGGCTGCACGCATCACTGCAAGGACTGCTTCCAGCCGGAGACGTGGAACTTTCAATATGGAAAGCCGTTCACGCAGGAGACGGCGGAAGCACTTCTCGCCCTTCTTTCTCCGGATTATATCTGCGGCATTACCATCCTCGGCGGCGAGCCGTTTGAGCCGCAAAACCAGCCGGAGGTGCTGCGGCTTCTGCGGCAGATCAAGTCACGCTATCCGCAGAAATCCATTTGGGCATACACCGGCTATACCCTGGAAACCGATCTTCTGACCGACCGTCTCGGTATGCCGGAGATTACCCGGGAAATTCTATCCCTTCTGGACGTTTTGGTGGATGGCGAATTCAAAACCGAGTTAAAAAATCTGCGGCTAAAATTCCGTGGTTCTGAAAATCAGCGTCTGATTGATCTGCCAAAAACGCTGAAGAATCACGGCACCGTCGTCCTCTGGGACGAGAAAGGAAGCTTATGAACCAGCCTGTACCCGTCAAAAAGCTGCGCGACAGCGCAATTCTTCCGACCTACGGTTCCGCCTGCTCCGCCGGCGCCGATCTCTACGCCTGCCTGAACGCGCCGCTGACCATCGAACCGCACGAAACAAAATTAGTGCCCACCGGCCTTGCAATGGCACTTCCGGTGGGCTATGCAGGTCTGATATTCGCTCGCAGCGGCCTTGCAACCAAGCAGAATTTAGCACCGGCAAACAAAGTCGGCGTCATAGATTCCGACTACCGCGGAGAGTTTTTTGTACCGCTGCACAATCACGGCGAAACGCCGCAAACCATTCGTCCGGGTGAGCGCATTGCGCAAATGCTGCTTGTCCCCTACTTAACGGCGCAATTTCTCCCGGTTTCACAGCTCGATGAAACACAGCGCGGAGAGGGCGGCTTTGGCTCAACCGGAAGGTAGCGCCTGCTCATACAGCTTGTTTTGGGCATAGTAGCGCTGCGGCAGATAGGTCACGGAGCCGATTCGTTTTCCCTCCACGCCATATTTGGGATTATAGCCAAACAGGTTTATGTATTGAAGGAAATCGTCGCACTCCCCTGCCATTGCCTTCATTACCTCTACGGTCGCCACAACGTCGTCAATGGCACGATGAGAATTCTGCACGCGCCCATCCAGCCCATAGGCCGTGATCGCATCCTTCAGCTTATGCGGATAGGGACGCCGATCCTTATAAACCGTCAAAAGATCCAGCTTGTCGCGCCGAAGGATGGTCGGGTCGCCGTCCCGCGACAGCAGATAGTAGAGAAAGCTCAGATCAAAATGCGCGTTATACGCAATAATCAGCGTATCCGGCGCTTCCAAAAGCGCTGCAAGATCCTGGCAGAGCGCCGTCTTTTCAATGCCCTTTTCGCATAGCGCCTGCTCTGTAATGCCGGTCAGCTTTGTGATTGCAGGATTCAAATGCTTCCCGTCGGAAAGGCGGATCAGCTCGTCATACCGCTGGGAAAGAAATGCGCCCAAGGGCGAGTTTTCTACCAGCACGGCAGAAAACTCAATAATTTCATCACCGCGATAGCTCAGGCCGCTTGTTTCGGTATCCAAAACCAGCAGGCGGCTGTATTTGGAAAATAAGGACGCAAGAGGGTTGTCCATAGCTGCGCCTCCTTTGTTTTTCCTTCATTTTGCCACAGATTGCTTTGGAAAGCAAGCTCCGTTTTTCTTCTGGAGGTCAATATGCCGGATTTTCTCCCGATTCAACCGCAGGATATGGCCGCACGCGGATGGACGCAGTGCGACTTTGTATACGTCATCGGCGATGCTTACGTCGATCATCCGTCCTTCGGGCACGCGATCATCAGCCGCGTGCTGGAGGCGCATGGCTATAAGGTCGGGATCCTTTCGCAGCCCGACTGGCGTGATCCCAAGTCCGTGACCGTGCTGGGAGAGCCGCGTCTCGGCTTCCTTGTAAGCGGCGGAAACATGGATTCCATGGTAAATCATTATTCCGTCGGAAAGCATCACCGCAGGACGGATGCCTATACGCCCGGCGGAAAAACCGGAGCGCGGCCGGATTATGCAACGATCGTATACTGTAACCTCATCCGACAGGTGTATAAGCATGTGCCGATCCTCATCGGCGGCATTGAGGCCAGCCTGCGCAGGCTGGCACATTACGACTACTGGTCCGACCGTCTTAAACGCTCGATTCTTTTGGATGCGCAGGCAGATATTCTGCTTTACGGAATGGGCGAACGTGCAATTCTTGAGGTTGCGGACGCGCTCAACGCCGGGCTGTCCCCGCAGGATATCACCTTTGTGGACGGAACCGTATATCGCACGCGCGAGCCGGACGAAGCCGTCCCCAGCATCCGTCTGCCGGAATTTGACGCCATGCGGGAGGATAAGCGCCGCTATGCCGAAAGCTTTGCCGTGCAGTACCGCAATACCGACCCCTTCACGGCAAAACGCCTGATCGAGCCGTACGGCCGCGAATTTGTCGTGCAGAATCCGCCGCAGAAGCCGCTGTCTACCGAGGAAATGGACGCGGTCTATGCGCTTCCCTATATGGGCACCTACCACCCGAGCTATCAAAAGCTGGGCGGCGTTCCCGCCATTTCCGAAGTCAAATTCAGTCTGGTGTCCAACCGGGGCTGCTTCGGCGGCTGCAGCTTCTGCGCGCTGACCTTCCATCAGGGGCGAATCGTGCAGA
Source organism: uncultured Eubacteriales bacterium (assembly GCA_902465435.1). GTDB lineage: Bacteria > Bacillota > Clostridia > Oscillospirales > Oscillospiraceae > CABQNH01. The sequence continues at coordinate 71,182 of CABQNH010000004.1, forward strand.
CAAGAAGCCACGCGTCGATTCTTGCCGAAGCCAGAAGGATGACGCAGGACCCGGAATTTAAAGGCTACATTCATGATGTCGGCGGCCCAACGGCGAATTTTCGGCAGCCCGCCTGCAAAAAGCAGCTGGAGAAGGGCGTCTGTCCGACGAGACAGTGCCTGTTCCCCACGCCCTGTAAGAATATGGTCGCCGACCACAGCGATTATCTGGCACTTCTGCGCGAGCTGCGCGCGCTCCCCGGCGTGAAAAAGGTGTTTATTCGCAGCGGCATCCGCTTTGATTATCTGCTTGCGGATTCGGATGATCAATTTTTCCGTGAGCTGATCCAATACCATATTTCCGGCCAGCTCAAGGTAGCGCCTGAACACATTTCCGACCCGGTGCTGAACCTGATGGGCAAGCCGAAGCACGCTGTTTATCGTCGATTCTGTGAAAAATACGACAGATTAAATCAGCAGCTCGGCAAAAAGCAGTTTCTGGTTCCCTATCTGATGTCGTCCCACCCCGGCTCGACGCTGAAGGACGCGGTCGCGCTGGCTGAATACCTGCGTGATATCGGCCACTATCCGGAGCAGGTGCAGGATTTTTATCCAACACCCTCTACGGTCTCTACGGTAATGTACTATACGGGACTGGATCCACGCACCATGAAGCCGGTTTATGTCCCGACCGACGCGCATGAAAAGAATCTTCAGCGCGCGCTGCTGCAATACCGGAATCCGAAAAACTATGCCTTAGTGCATGAAGCGCTCTGCAAAGCCGGACGCAGGGATCTGATCGGAACGGATGCGCACTGCCTGATTCGTCCGAGGAAGGAGGATCGGGAGGCCGCTCCGTCCGCTGCCCCATCCGCAAACGGGAGCAAGGCCTCCGGGAGGAACGCGCGCACCGCCGGTGTCGGCAGTCGGTCGGCCGAAAAAAATCGCACGGCACAGGCGAAAAAGCGCCCGCATACGCCGCAGCTCTCTGCACAGCAGCTTCGTCAGGCGGAGCATTACCTGAAAAAACGGAAGCATTAATACAGAAGCTGTGGAATTCTTCTCCTGTGGCAGGCAGCGACGTTTCCCCGACAGCGCTTCGGCTTAAAAACGAAGAAGCAGCCCACACCCCTGCGCCTTTTCTCCATGTTTTCGGATTTCTCGGGTTCATTAGATCAGCGGGTTCTGAACTGTGCGGCTGTGCTTCAACCCTTGCTGCCGCCTTGATATAAAAATTGGAAAGAGCGGTGGGAACCCAACGATTTCTTTGGGTTCCCTCTGTTCTTCTTCGCTGCCTTCCCTTGCCACCTTTCATAGAATTACAAGACAGAAAAATTTTATAAGTTTCTGTTGGCAAATGCATCACTACTAAATATAATGTAGTAGTGGCGAGCAAATGCATGATAGACGCATTTCCGTTGTCTGCGCGAAACCGTGTTTGCGGACGGACGAGCGTCGTCCGCCTCGGCGGTATCAGGCATTTTCACACAGCGATAGTATGCCGTCCCATATTGGGACGCCGCTGCGGTCAAATCCGCCGTGATCAGGACAAATCTGGAAGTGATTTGAGATCTATGCTGCCGGAAAAATGGATTCTCTGCCCAATCTGTGGTGGAAAAACGCGGGTAAGACTGCGGGAAGACATCATCCTCCGCAATTTCCCGTTATTCTGCCCCAAGTGCAGGAAGGAAGCGCTGATCAGCGCCGAAAAAGGAATCATCATAGTACGAAACGAGCCAGCCGCACAGACGCAGAGCCGATGAATCGAACGCAATGCTTCGATTCATCGGCTCTGCCTTTTTATCATTATAAAACGAAGGGAAGATAATATTATGTACCGAGACATACAGAAAACCGCCCTGTGGAAAGCATGCAGCAACACTGCCTATTTTCTGCAGCAAAAGGATCTTCCGCGCGGCGCGGCAATCATGGCCAGCGCCTTTCGGGCGGATCCCTCCATTCGCTATCTGCTGGGTGGTAAGACGCTTGGAGAAAACGATTGGCGTTACTTTGACACCGTGCTGCGCGCCATCTACGGAAAATGCATCCAACTCTCCACCGACCGATCTCTCAATGATCTTCTAATCCTGTTTCCGCCGCAGCTGAAAGCGGTTCCGACCTTATTGCAAGGCAGTTAAAAAGCGCTTTTTCACGCTGGGAACGTGGTACTGCATGTGCTTTATTGTGGAGTCGGACTATCAGGGACAGGGGCGCGGTTCGCAGCTGCTGCGGCCGGTGCTTCGCATTCTGGATGCGGAAAGGACTCCCCTCTACCTGGAAACGCATAAGAAAATCAACACGGAAATCTATCGTCATTACGGATTCCGACTTGTGGATACCTCACGAATTCCGAAAACGGCAACTCTGCAGTACGCCATGCTGCAGACACCGCAAAAAGCGTAGATTGGAAAGCCATAAAAATGCAGCCGAAGCCATAAGCGGTTCGGCTGCATTTCTAATATTCCTCAGTCCTCGATTACCGTGCCATCCGGCTTGAAGAGCGGAAGCTTCTCAAGATAAATAATGTCCTTGCGGCTCTGGGCGTCGCCCTCAGCCAAAATTGCCATTCTGCCGCAGATCTCGCCGCCCGCCTTCTCCACCAGCGCCTCTACGGCTCGCAGCGATTCTCCGGTTGAAATGACGTCATCCACAATCAGGATCCGCTTTCCCTTCATCAGTTCGGCATCTGCCGTATCTAAATACAGGTGCTGCTCCTTTGCTGTGGTGATGGAATGTACCGCGACATCGAAAACGCCGGTCATATAGAGCTTCGGCGCCTTGCGAGCCAGAAAATACTTCTTATCGCCGGCCTGACGCGCCATCTCGTGAATTAGAGGAATTCCCTTCGCCTCAGCGGAAATCATATAGTCGTAGGCAGGCGCCTTCGCAAGCAGCTCGCGTGCGCAAGCTACGGTCAACTCCGCATCACCAAAAATAACAAAGCCGGCAATGCTCAAATTCTCGTTCAACGGGCAAATCGGCAGCTTCCGTTCCAGCCCGGCAATTTTCATGGTGTAATACATGGAAACATCCCCTTTGTCGAAACGCTTCGAATAAATCGCGGAAAACCGCGCGAAAATATTATACACTGCCGGTCTCAAAATGTCAACGCCGGATTTCTCCGCTTTCCCTTTTGGCTGGCGAAATGTGTCTTCGCACAATCCACAATTTACGGGAAAACGAATCTTGACTTTTTCGTGTTGGAATATCACGAATACACAGGTATCATATTGCACGTTTGCGCGCTCAGCATACAATATTCTGTAATAAATTGGAGGAATATACAAAATGACGCAATTTCTTGACAAGCGATTCCACATTCGGCAGTGCGGTTCCAGCGTACGGACCGAGGTAATCGCCGGGATCACAACCTTTATGGCAATGGCCTACATTTTAATGGTCAACGCCAATATGTTTTCCGATCCCTTCGGAACCGGCGAGAACGTCCTCGGCGTTTCCTACGGCGCTGTTTATATTGCCACGGCAATCTCTGCCGTTTTCGGCACGCTGCTGCTTGGACTGCTTTCCAATCTTCCCCTGGCGCAGGCGGCCGGAATGGGAATCAACGCGTTTTTCGTTTATACCTGCTGCATTCAGTTCAAGCTCTCTTACGCCAATGCGCTCGTCTGTGTGCTCTTCGACGGTGTTATATTTCTGATTCTTACTGTAACCGGCCTTCGCAGGCTCATCTTCGAGTCGATTCCCAAATCCGTCAAGGCTGCGATTTCGGCCGGGATCGGTCTGTTTATTGCATTCCTTGGGCTGCAGAATGCGAAAATTGTCGTCGCCAACGAAAGTACGCTGGTCGACCTCGCATCGTTTAATATTCTGCGCGGTGATGCCACCTGGGCGGAGGTCATGCCGCTGCTTATCACGATTTTTGCCGTTCTTGCCATCGCCGTCATGTCCAAACGGCGCGTTCGGGGCGCGGTTCTCTGGGGAATTTTGGGCGGTGCTGCCGCCTATTATTTCCTTGGGCTGACCACGGTTCGCGGGTTTTATGCGGCGCAAATCGAGCCGAATCTCTCCGGCGACTTTTTCCGCTCCTTCCGCGAATTCGGCGCGCAATCCCTTGGCAAGGTCTTTGCTGAGGGCTTCGATTTCCACAACTATATCGGCGAGCATGGGACGACAGATTTCATCATCATGTTTGTGACAACAATGCTGGCCTTCTGCATGGTCGATATGTTTGACACACTCGGTGCGCTTTACGGCGCATGCGCGGCCGGGCATTTGCTCACACCCGACGGCGAAGTACCCCATATGGACAAGGCCATGCTGTCTGATGCCGTTGCGACCTGCGTCGGCGCTGCGGTCGGGACCTCTACGGTTACGACCTTCGTGGAATCTGCAGCCGGTGTCGGAGAGGGCGGGCGCACCGGCTTTTCCTCCGTCGTCACAGCCGGTTTCTTCTTTATCGCAATGTTTCTATCGCCGATCGCCGCGCTGATTCCCGGCTGTGCGACTGCAGCTGCCCTGATCTATGTCGGCGTTCTAATGATCGGCGGTGTGAAGACCATTGACTGGGAGGATCCTGCGGCTGCGGTTCCCGCATTCCTGACCATGGCAATGATGCCGTTCAGCTACAACATTTCCTACGGAATCGCTTTTGGACTGATCTCCTATGTGGTCATTCACGCGTTCACAGGACGGCTCCGCGAAATCAATATAGGAACCTGGATCATTACCCTGCTCTTTACCGTCATGTTCTTTGTCAGTCGCTGACGGCATAAATTAAGAAGCTTTGCGCAAGCTAATGGCGAGGTGACAAGGATGGAACAAGACTGCACACTTTTGAATCACATTCGCAAGGAAACGGAGATGGGCGTTGTCGGCATCTGCGCCGTTCTTTCCAAGGCGGACAATCCGGCGCTTCACACTGCTCTGCAGGAGCAGCTTCAGGAATACCGCATCATTCACAACAGCGCCGATTCGCTGCTTGCCCAGAAAAATGGGAAGCCGGTAAATCTGAATCCGCTTGCAAAGACCTGCGCTCGCCTTGCCTCGTCCATGCGAATTCCGTCGCAGGACGCCACTTCAAAAATTGCGCAGATGATGATTGAGGGCAACACAAAGGGCATGGTGAAAAGCATCCGCGGCCAGCACAAGGCGCAGAATATCAGTCGCCCGGTCAGCGAGTTATCGGAGAAGCTGCTGCAGACCGAGCTGCATAACATTGAGCAGATGAAGCCCTTTCTGTAACGCTGCCGTCATTGCTGCGCTTGCGCAAAAGGCCCCGGTCTGTACGGTATGCACCATACAAGACCGGGGCCTTTTCTTACTTGCTGCCATCCGTCTCACGTTCTGCCCTGGAGCTTGTTTCGCAGTTCGCGCAGCTTGGGCACAAGCGTTTCCCGCATGGCATAGGCCACAGGGCGCAGCGCAAAATTGATTTCACCGATGTATTCCACAATTTCGCCGTTGAACCCCTTTTTAAAACGATAAATGCCATAGGCAGGGTTATTTTCATCCAAATAGCCGGGGATTCCGCCAAAGGAATAGGTATCAAAGCCCTGCTCCTTTGCCCACTTTATCATATTCCACTGAATCAGATGATTCGGCATTGCTTCCCGATGGTGCTCACTGCTCGCGCCGTAAAGATAAATGGCCGTCGTACCGTAACAGAGAAGCAGCGCGCCGGCAATCAGCTCTCCGTCCAGATATGCAAGCAGCAGATGCACATTGCGCGCGTCGAGCACATCAAAAAGCTTCTGAAAATACGAAAGCGGCTGTCCATTGAATTTCTGACGCTGCGTCGTCTGCACCAGAAGACGGTGGAATTCCGGCAGATCCTCCCTGCCGCCGACCTTCAGCACCGTATCCCGCTTTGCGCTGCGCCGAATTTTGTAGCGATAGCCGCTGTCAAAGCTTGCAAAAATCTCATCGATGGTTCGATCCTTCAGAGACAGCGTATATACAACGTGGGACGGCGAGGTATCGATCTCCCGATCCGGGACGAACAGCACGCTGCCGCCCAGGCGCTTCACCTCGTCGGCAAACGCACGGTTTGTGCGCAGAACCGTCGGGTCGATTCGCAGGCCATAGGCATGCAGCTTCTTCCCAAGTGCAAACGCGCCGCGCATCAGCTCCCGGAACGTCTCTAAGTCGTCGTGGTCAAACACCGGTCCTCTCGGACAGAACAGCATGACCTTCCCGTACTTCTTATAGAGAAAAATCGACATGGAGCCTCGAATCGCGCCGTCCGCTCCCCGCACGACAAGAAATTCGTGCGGCTGCCCCGGCCGCATTTTGAGCCAAATCGGCGCTTGATAAATCTGCGCGTTTTCGTTCCTTTGCAGGAAGGCATCCAGCTCGTCATACCGGCTCTCGTCTAAAAATTCGTAGCTCATTTCTTCTTCCCGCTTAAAAGCTTCAGAATTTTCCGTCTGGCGTCATAGGCAAAGCCGAGTACCTTATTCGCCGCAGGACGGAATACGACCTCAATTTCCCCGACGTATTCCACAACCTCGCCGCGGAATTTGCGCTTAAAGACATAAAGGCCGTAAAGCGGGCTGCTCTCATCCTCAACCGCTGCAATTCCGCCGAAATCATACAGGCGGACGCCGTTTGCCGCGGCTGTGGAAATCATTTTCCACTGCATGGCATAGTTCGGCATTTTGTCGCGGTGGCTGTTTGAGCTTGCGCCGTACAGATGCAGGCTGCGATTGCCATAGGTGATATTGATCGCGCCGGAGATGGCCTTTCCTTCATAATAGCTGAGGTACAGCTTGAGGTGGTCGCCCAGTTCGTCGTACATTCTCTCGAAATAAGACAGGGGGCGAACGCTGAAATGGTCGCGTTCGCAGGTTTCCTGCATGACCGCATAAAACTCCTTCAAGCTGTCGCGTCCGCATTCGCGCACCTCTACGCCGAATTTCGCGGCGCTGCGGATCGCGTAACGGGTCTTATAGGGAAAATGCATGAACATTTCGTCCGGCGTTCTGCCCGCGATATCCAGAATGTAAACCACGGAGGGCTGAAGGCTGGAAGAAAAATCGCTGCCGTCAAACTGAAAGCGTCCGCCCAGCGACTGCATAATCTCCGTAAACTCCGCATCCTCCTTTCGGATATTGGGGTCCATCTTCAATACATAGCATTTATACTTTTTGGCGAGTACCTTTGCGCCCTCCATCAGCTCTGTCAGAAGCGCGCGGTTGTGCGGATCGCAAACCGGGCCGCGCGGCGAATACATAATGGAATAGCCCAAAACGATCGGTCGGATCAGCACCAGCATACCGGCCTGAATCTTCCCTGCCTCGTCGCGTGCGACGATAATCTCCGTAATAAATTTATTCTTGACCCGACCCCATGCCGGGCTTTGCTGGAACATGCCGGTTTCACTGTGAAGCAGAAAATCCTCATATTCTGCGTATTGCTCTTTCTTTAAAATTTCCAATGATCTACCCATCCTTTATTTCATACGTTTCCTTCTTATCATGATAAACAAATCCGGCAGCGTTGTCAAGTGCAGCGGGCGGCTTTTTGCGCATGAAGGAAAAATGCGCACACTTTTTCCCTTCCGTGCATAGAATGAGTTACTGCTTCATGCCGAAAGGAGGCGCAAGCCATGGCCGCAGAAGGCTATCTTACCACGCACAGCTATACCTCAGGCGGATCAATTCCGCTCGCGCAGGCAACGATCACGATTTCCCGGCTGAACGGAAATCGCAAAAAGACGCTGCTTGGGGTATTGCTCTCCGATGAAAGCGGTTTGACCGAGCCGCTTGCGATCGAAACACCGGCGCTTGAGGACTCCCTCAGCCCAAACGATACGGGAGTTCTCCCCTTTACCGAAGTGGAGATCGTTGCAGAGCATCCGAATTTTGACCGCATCGTCATAGAAAACGTTCAGGTATTTGCCGGACAGACAAGTCAGCAGAATTTGCAGTTTGTCCCCATTGATGTTCTTCCCGAATACTGGAATCTCACGGAGTATTTCGATATTCCCCCGCAGAATTTGTAAGGAGGCAAGCCATGCCGACGGTAATTCCTTATGTTCCGCGCACGATCACCGTGCATCTTGGCGCGCCTGCCAGCGATGCCGCCAATGTGACCGTGCTGTTCACCGACTATGTCAAGAATGTCGCCTCAAGCGAAATCTATCCAACCTGGAACGAAAGTGCGCTGCGCGCAAATATACTCGCAATCGTCTCCTTTGCGCTCAACCGCGTGTATACGGAGTTTTACCGAAGCCGCGGCTATCCGTTTGATATCACCTCGTCTACGGCGTATGACCAGAATTTTGTCAACGGCCGCAACTTCTTTTCGTCCATATCGACCATTGTCGACGATATCTTCAACAGCTATCTGCGCAAGCAGGGCTTTGTTGAGCCGCTCGCGGCCAAATTCTGCAACGGAACAACGGTCACCTGTGCGGGACTGAGTCAGTGGGGCTCGGAATATCTCGCCCGACAGGGCTATACCTCCGTACAGATCATCCGGAACTATTACGGCGAGGATACGGAAATCGTCGCGAACGCGCCGGTGCGCAACTATGCGCCCTCCTACTCCGGAACCCCGGTGCGCCGCGGTGACCGCGGCGCGAATGTGACCGTCGTGCAGGTTTCACTGAACCGAATCGCACAGAACTATCCGGCCATTCCCAAGGTCAACCCGGTAGACGGGATCTTCGGTGCGCAGACGGAAACCTCCGTTCGAAAATTCCAGCAGATCTTCGGTCTGGATGTAGACGGCATCGTCGGCCGCGCCACCTGGTATCAGCTGGTGCAGCTCTATGTCGGTGTAACGCAATTGGCAGAGCTGCGCTCGCTTGGGCAGCGATTCTATAATATTTCCTGGGAATATCCCGATCCCATTGAAGTTGGCGACCGCGGCGAGAAGGTTGAGCATCTGCAGTATATGCTGTCTGTTCTATCCGAATTCATTTCAGAGGTTCCGCCCGTCAAGGTGGACGGTATTTTTGGCGAGGAAACGCGTCAAGCCGTTCTCGGATTCCAGCGCTTCATCGGAATTCCGCAGACCGGCTCGGTGGGTGATCTCACATGGGATGAAATTTACGATCAGTTTGCAGGGATTGAAAACACAGTTTTCGCAAACGGAAATGTGTTCCCTCCGATTCTGCCCACCGAACCTGCACGAAATCTGCGCGCCGCACAGACGCAGCTGCAAGCGCTTGCGGATAGCAATCCGAACAATTCCATGCAGAATCAGCCTGCCATGCTTCGGGCGCTTCAGCAGTTAAACGGACTTGCGGAAACAGGAACGCTGAACACGGAAACTGCACAGGCGCTGGCAACCGCCGTCCATTCGCTGCAATATGCGGATACCTCCCGTATAATGCAGTTCCCCGGCTATGATCTGGAGCAAGGCTCTCAGGATGATGATAGGAGGCGCTTATGATTCCGGCACAGCAGCCCATTGTTTGGGAAAATACCTATATCGGGAAGCCAGTCCGCTCCTTGCAGATGATGCTGCGCGTTATCGCCGAGTCGGACAACGATATCCCGTCCATCGTTCCGGATGGAGACTACGGCTCCGATACGCAGCGCTCCGTTCTTGCGTTCCAGAAAAAGAACGGGCTGATGCCAAGCGGGCGCGTAAATTTTGAAACCTGGGAGGCAATTTGCGAGGGATATCAGGCAGCAATGATTGCCGTCGGCCCCGCCGCACCACTGCGTATTATCCTCCACCCCAATCAGGTGATCGTTCGCGGTGAAAAAAACACACATCTTGTTCTGATGCAGGCAATGCTTCTGGCGCTTGTGGACTTTTATGATAATGTACCCACAATATCAATTACCGGTGTCTATGACGAGCCTACCGTCCACGCCGTACACTGGCTGCAAAAACTCGGGCATTTGGAGCAGTGTGAGGAGATCAACAAAAAAACGTGGCAGCTTCTATCTCAGCTCTATCGTATTGCCGTTGGCGACGGCACCGGCTATACCTCGGGCGTACCGCTTCGCCGCAGCCAACGAGAGAAGTAGGCGCAGCACACAAATTCGGTTTTTTCTATATGTGAGGCGGTCGGCGCAGACTGCGTCGATCGCCTCAGATCGTCAACAAAGTCCATAGCCGTTAAAATGATGAGGCGTTTCAACCTCCAAGCATTTTACATGTCCCCATATTCAAGCTATGCGATTTAATAAAGATAACAATTATTCTCTCTGCTTTGTAACCTGCATCCCAGCGTGCCTGTGTGCACCTACGGACGCAGGTTTTCCGTTTTCCAAGCATTTCGGAAGTCTGTCTGCATATCCGAAGGCTTGATATGCTGATGCTGACGCATGGGCGCCGGGAATCCAGCTGTATTTTCTTTGTCGGCGCGTACACAACGCCGACATTTGCAGCCACGGAATCCTGCTCGTTTTTCTGCTTGAAATGCTTGACAGAATCCCGATTCTCCGCTAAAATACAGATGGTTTCCCAGTAGCCGGCGGGATTGCTGGTTTGCTTGCTGCCCAGGCGGCAGTTCGCTCAAACGTATGTTCGGCATCCGTCAGAATAGCGCTTTTGCGTTTACCATAGTTCTTGCCGCTCTGTGGAATCGTCTGCCCGTTCTCCGGGAGAGCCGAGCGTGCTTCCCGATTCCCTAAAGGGTCTGCCGCCCTAAAAATGAAATATGCGCCAGTAGCTCAGCCGGATAGAGCGACAGCCTCCTAAGGTTGTACCAAATCATTCGCCCCGGAATCATAGTTGTGTGGTAATTGTACCAAAATTTAATATTCGTCCTCGTTCCTCAGCAGGATAGAGGGTCCGCCTCCTAAGAGTTTGTTATAACAATCACCTTTGTAGCAAAAGCGATTGATAACGAGTTATTATATAATTGAATATTGTTATATATTTTTTAGAAGCCCCCTTAGTTAAATGGATATAATAAACCCCTCCTAAGGGTTAGTTGTGAGTTCGATTCTCGCAGGGGGTGCCACAAATCATAACCACCGGCCGTGCCGGTGGTATGCACTAGCCCCCTTGGGGCATGTCCATGGCCGAGCCTATAGGCTCATCGAAAAGTCTGCCAACCGCGCAGCTTTCACGGGCTGCCCCTAAAGGGGCTTTTGTTTATTTGCCCTCTGTTATTGGCTGACCCGTAAACGGGTCTACATGCTCCTTTATACTCATTTGGTCGTCTGTGTAATCTTCCTGTAGCTGATTTCGGATATACTCTTGGATTGCCTTCCTGTTCGCTCCTACTGTACTTACATAATAGCCCCGGCACCAGAAATGCCGGTTCCCATACTTGTACTTAAGGTGCGCGTACTTCTCGAAAATCATTAGGCTGCTCTTTCCTTTGAGGTAACCCATAATCTGTGCTACACTGTATTTCGGCGGTATCGAT
>CABQNH010000005.1 GCA_902465435.1 uncultured Eubacteriales bacterium
CAAAAAATTCAGAGGTTATCCACAGTTTTTATTCGGCACCTATTGTATAATGCGGTGTTACCTTAATATATTTGAATTTCCCCATAAAGTGAAGCGGACGCACTGAAAGAGAAAATCGCAAAAATTGTTCTTTTGTTTTGACGGTTACGGACTTTATTGACAGCCTGGAACGGGAGGAATCGCAGATTTCATGCGATTCCTCCCGTCAGCGTGTCAAAAAACCTTTTTGACACGCTGACAGACGATCAAGAAAGTTCGGAATACAAGAAACTCGCGCCTGCACAAGTACATAGGTACGGTAGGGCGCGAGTTCCGAAGTAAGTCAAAACAATAAATATTTCCTTGTTTTTGAACTCAATTTATTTCAATTTTTCCATAAAATGAAATGGACTCGCTGAAAGAAAAATCGTCAAAATTGTTTCCCCATTTTGACGGTTGCGAACTTTATTGACAGTCTGGAACGGGAGGAATCGCAGATTTCATGCGATTCCTCCCGTTTTTCAAGCGTTTTCTGTACTTTTGTGCTTCTCATATTTCGCCGCAGCTTTTCCGCTGCTGTTTTTCTCCCACAGTCCTCAAACCGGCGCAGCGCAGCCGCCCTACTCCGCCGCGACCAAAACATGCTCGACTGGAAACTCCGGCTGCTCGTCCGTGATGAGGCAGACATCGTTCAGTCCCGCGAAGGTATGGAACTTCCGTACACCGTTTTTGGTGCGGTCAGAGAGAATGTACGCGCCGCCCTCCTGGCAGCGTGCCAGCGCGCAGCGCTTGATTTTTGCGTCGGTCTCATCTCTCGTGGTAAAGCCGAGCGCAGGATCCAGACCGCCGTTCCCAAGAAAGACAAGGTCAAAGTTCTTTTCCGCGATCCAGTCGGTGGTGTCCGGCCCCATGATAGCGGCGCAGGCAAAGTTCACAAGTCCATGCGGCAGATAGGTTTGAATGCGCTTTTCGGCAAGGATCTGAAAAATATTCAGGCTGTTTGTGACCACGGTAACGTCGGAAGCGGTAATATACTGCGGGATATAGGATACGGTAGAACCGGCGTCAAGAAAAATGCAGCTGCCGTCATGGACCCGTTCGGCGGCGCAGCGGGCAATGCGCTTCTTCGCCTCGATATTCCGTCCGAATCGTAAGATGTATTCATCCTGATACTGCACGGCGATGTCGGCCTTTTCCGTTGCGAGGCAGGCGCCGCCCCACAGCCGGTTGACCATATTGTTGTTTTCCATTTTGATCAGGTCTCTGCGGATGGTCGTTTCGCTGACAGAAAGCTTTTCCGCCAATTCCTGCACGGAAAGCGTCCCGGATTTGTGCAAAAACTCCTCAATAAGCTGCCAGCGCTTCTCTGTTTTCATAAGAGACCCTCCTGAAAAATTTTTTCTAATTCGATTATAACACTTTCTTCCTAAAAATCAACACAATTTTAATCAAATGCTTGAATTAGTCAGTATATGGTTAAATTTTTGAACGAATTTGAGTAAAACGAACAAAATACGCGAAAATTGTGAAAAAGTCAGCGCTTGACAACGACAAAATTCGTGCATATAATACAAGCAGAAAGCAAAAAGGAAGGCGAAAATCCGATGAAATTTCCGATTTCGCAGATCAATTTAGGACGAATCAAGGTCATATTTGGTCAAAATTCAATCGCCACTTTGCCAAATGAGCTAAAAACGCTCGGCATCCGCAAGCCGCTTTTCGTAACGGATCCCGTGCTGGAGAGGCTTGGAATGGCGGCAGAGGTCACAGGACTCCTGCAAAACGCGGGGCTGCCCTATACGGTGTATTCGCAGGTCTCCCCCGATCCCGGCAGCCATCTGGTAGACGAGGCAAGCGCCGTTTTTCGGGAAACCGGCTGTGACGGCGTCATCGGTTTGGGCGGCGGCAGCGTGATGGACGTTGCCAAATGCGTCGCGGTGATGGGAAACCATCCCGGACGTTTTTTGGACTATGATTACACCAATCCGGAAAAGCGGGAATTCACGCGCGACTGCCTGCCGCTCATCTGCATTCCGACGACGTCCGGCACCGGCGCAGAACTGAGTCAATATGTTGCCATTACGAACGACGAAACCGGCGTGAAGGCAGGTGCAGGCTCCCCGCGGCTTCTGACGCACACCGCCATCGTGGATCCTCTGCTGGTGCGCGGCCTTCCGCAGAATGCGACCGCTGCCTGCGGCTGCGACACGCTGGCGCACTGCATTGAGGGCTTTGTTTCCACCAAATCTCTGAACGCGCCCAACAAGATCATTGACGCGCTGGCGCTGGAGGGCATCGAGCTGATTTACCGCTATCTGCCGCGTGCGGTGGAAAACGGCGAGGATATGGAGGCTCGCGAGATGGTAAGCTGGGCGGCAACGATCGGCGGTGTCGCCCTGCAATATGGCTCCGGCGCGGCGCACGGCATCAGCAATGTAGTCGGCGGCACGCACCACGTTCCGCACGGCGGCGCCATTGCGATGTTCCTGCCGCATGTTCTGCGCTTTAACGCCTCGCAATGCGCCGCGCGCTATGCGCTGGTCGCAAACCGGCTGGGGATGCGAAGCGCGGACGAGGTCACCGAGGCGCTGGCCGCAATGATCGAGCGTTTTCAGCTGCCGAGACTCTCGGCCTACGTTAAGGAGGAAGGCGAGTTAGAGGCGCTTGCAAAAGCAGCGGTTCTGGACAAATGCACGAAATATAACGGACGCGCCGTCACCGTAGACGACGCCCTGGCCATTTTGAAAAAAGCATACTGAGAAAGGAAGGGTTTCGGTAAAATGAGAAAACGCGATGAGATCAAGCAGGTTTTTGAGGCTTATGTTACGGCGCTTGAGCGCTTCGAGCCGGAAAAGATCGGCGCACTGGTTACAGATGACGTAAAGGGGCATTATTCCAACCTCGGCGAGCTGAACGGCCGGGAAGCGCTGATTGAAGCGCTGACCTGGAAAGGCATGAAGATGAACGTGTCCCGCCGTCACATTCTGAATTTCGTTGTCCATACGAGCGGCGACCGGGCACAGCAGTCCGGCTACGTCATGTCGCTGATGGGCTACGACAACGGCAAGTTCCTTTTCCCCTTCGAGTTCGGCGGAAAATATGTGATCAGCTACCTCCGCACGGACGAGGGCTGGAAGATGACGGAGATCCGCTATGATCTGGACTGGGAGAAGGGCAACACCTACTTCGCAAAGGACTGGAACTTCCTCGATTATAAAATTTATGCGGGACACCGCCCGATGATCAGCAGCGAATACGATTCTCCCTGGGCAGCGATTCCCGAAAACGACGAGGAGCTGACCGACGAGGAGCAGATCGTGGAAAACATGTTCAAGTATTCCTTCGGTCTGGACAACTGCGACTGGGCGCTGCATCACGATTCCTACACGGACGACATCATCTTTTATGCCGGAAAAAACGTAATGGAAAGCGGCGCGCGCAACCTCATCAACAACTTTAAAAATACCAGCCACAAGGAACCGGCGCTGGAGCACGCGATCAAGATCACCAAGGTCGTGGTCGACGGCGACGAGGCAACCATGTACGGCTACCGCGTAGAGCCGCATCGGCTCGGCTCAAAGAATCTGAACCGCGATACGCTGCATCAGAATTTCTACAGCGCCAAGTATGAGAACAAGCTCCGCAAGGTGGACGGGAAATGGAAAATGTACGAGATCCATTACACGGCGGGTGTGTTCTTCACCATTGAGAAGCCGAAGCACTATCTGGACGAGGTATAAGAGCATGGAAGAACTGCAAATGATCGCGTTTCAGATCATTGCCGCCGTCGGCGAGGCCAGACGGCACTATACAGACGCGGTTCGGCTGGCAGCCGAGCAGGAGTTTGCCGCTGCGAAGCAGAAAATCGCCGAAGGCAATCAGGCATTGATCGAAGCGCAGCAGTCCCATTTGGGCTGCATTCAAAAGGAGGCCGACGGCGAGTCGCTGCCCTTCTCCATTTTGTTCATGCATTCGGAGGATCAATTGTTCTCTGCAGAGCTGATCCGAGACATGTCCCTGCAATTGATCTCCGTATATGAAAATATTTATGAAAAGAGAGGTACAAACGCATGAAAAAATCCAGCAAAACAGCCGGCGGCGAAAGCCCTCTGTCCCAGAAGGCGCTGACGTTCGCCCAAAAGATGTCCAGAGAACCGCATTTGCGTGCGATCTGTGACTCATTCCTGTTCACCATCCCGTTTTTGGTTCTGTCCGGATTCATGGTCTTTATCGCTTGGGTCCTGCTGGCAGAAGGCACTTTCGTCACCAAAGCGCTTCCCGCATCCGTCGTCACGGCAATCCAGACCATCTGCGGCAAGGCAATCAACGGCGGCCAGAATATTCTGTCCCTGATGATGGTTTTCCTTGCGTCCTTTAACCTCGCAAAGAACAAGAAGTATCACAACCCCGTAATGCCCGCCATCATCAGCGTCGGTGCGCTGTTCATCCTGCAGCCGGGCGCTCTGAGCTATGACCAGATCGGCACCAAGGGCCTGTTCGTTGCGTTCCTCACCGCGCTGCTCGTCACGGAGCTGTTTCTGGCGCTCAGCAAGATAGAAAAGCTGAAGCTGAAGGTTTCCGGCAGCGTACCTCCCGCAATCACGGAATCCTTTAATACGATGTTCGTCATCATCATCATTGAGCTTCTTGTTGCGCTGCTCGCATGGGGCTGCGAGGCTGCAACCGGCAAGGGCGTCTATGAGCTGATCAACACCGTCCTGCAGAAGCCGCTGGTCGGCGTCGCCACCAAGCTGCCCACCTTCCTGCTGTACTACGGCTTCGGCCAGTGCTTCGGCTACTTCCTCGGCATCCACCCGGCCGGCTGGATCAACCCCATCGTCGATCCTCCCCTCATGGTTGCGATCGAAGAAAACAACGCGGCATGGCTTGCCCATCAGGAAGCACCCCACATCATTTCCCTGCCCTTCCGTGATGTTTACGGCACCCTCGGCGGCATCGCCTCTACCCTCGGTCTGATTTTCGCCATCCTGCTCGTCTGCAAGCGCAAGGATCTGCGTGACGTCGCCAAGTTGGCGCTGCCCACCTCGATCTTCAACATCAACGAGCCGGTTCTGTTCGGCGTACCGATCGTATTCAACCCCATTATGTTCATCCCGTTCTGCTTCACGACCTCGATCCTCTACACGCTGGCTTATGTTGCGACCTCCATCGGCCTGATTTCCAAGCTGGTCGTTTACACAACCTGGTCCACGCCGATTTTCTTCTCCGGCTACATAGCCTCCGGCGGCGACTGGCGCAACGTGATCTTCCAGGTATTCCTGCTCTTCGTGGCGTTCCTGTGCTACCTGCCCTTCGCCAAGATCCTCGACAAGCAGAAGGTGGAGACGGTTGCAGACGACGAAGAACTGACCGCAGAGGACCTGAACTTCTAATCTCATCCCCAAAGCTTCCCATGGAATCTCCGGCACATTCGGCCGCGGCGCGGCGGGACGGCCTGGCGCCGTCCGCCGCCCGTCGGCGCAGCCGGAGCTTCTCCCCATACCATAAATCGCAATTCAGGAGGAATCGCATATGAAAACCGTTTTACTTGTCTGCACGCAGGGAATGTCCACAAGCTTCCTGACCAATAAGATTAATACGGTCGCTAAGGATAACAACGTGCCGATCCATTTCTTTGCCAAGAGCGAAAACCAGATTGAGCTGGAGCTGGATAGAGTGGACTGCATTTTGCTGGGGCCGCAGGTCGCATATATGCAAAAAGAAATCTGCGATCGCGTCAACGGAAGAGTGCCCGTCGAGGCCATCGATGCCGCGACCTTCGGCAGGATGAACGCCGTTGCGATCCTGAAGCAGGCGATTCGTCTGATAAAGAGTCAAAATCAGGGCTAAGTCTGAACAAACCATCGGGATGGCTTTGCCATCCCGATTCTAACTTGGAGGCAAAAATGAGCAATTATGCACAATTTAATCTGTCCGGGATCCTGATCAACGCAGGCCCCAACGCCATCGCGGCGATTCCGGCGGAGCTGAAACGGCTCGGCGTCAAGCGCCCGCTGATCGTGACCGATCGCGGCGTAGATGAGGCCGGGATCGTAGACCGGGTAAAAACGCTTTTGGAGCAGGCAGGACTTTCCTGTGCGGTTTATGACGGCGTTCAGACCGATCCGTTGGATCGGATGGTGGAGGAGGGTCTTGCGGTCTATTGCGCGGCCGACTGCGACGGAATTCTGAGCGTCGGCGGCGGCAGCTCGATGGACACCGGCAAATGCATCTCCATCATGAGCGCCCATGAGGGGCATATTTTGGAGTATTCGAATTATGCACGGCGCTCCTCGAGCAATTATCGCCTGTTTCATGGGCGCGGCTGTCCGATCGTCGCCGTGCCGACGACGGCAGGAACCGGCAGCGAGGTCAGTCAGGCGGCCGTCATCACAAACGCGCAGACACATCGCAAGACTACGCTTTCCACCTCGCTGTTCATGAGCAGCTCCGTGGTGCTGGTTCCGGAGTTTACGGCAAGCATGAGCCGTGAGATCACCGCCTATACGGCGATGGACGCTCTGAGCCACGCGATCGAAGCCTACACGAGTAAGCCCGCAATTGAAAACGACGTACTGCTGTGCGACGCGGCAGCGCTGGAGGCAATCCGGCTGATCGCGGAAAATCTGCCTGCGGTCTATGACAACGGGCAGGATTTGCAGGCTCGCGCCAAAATGCAGTGGGCGGCACTGACGGCCGGTGTGGCGCTCAACATCTGCGCAGGAGAATCCCATGCGCTTGGTTCGATGCTTGCCAAGTATTACGGCGTGTGCCACGGCATTTCCGTCGGGATTCCCCTGCCCTACTGTATGGAATATAACCTCTATTCCTCCTATGCGCGCTACCGCCGCGTAGCAGAGGCAATGGGCATCGATACCACGGGCATGGACGACAAGGCGGGAGCGTATGCGGCGGTCGAGGCGGTGAAGGCGCTGCAGCGTCGTGTGAACTTTCCCAGAATGCGCGACTATATCAAGGATATGACGGAAGTGGAAAAATTCAGCGAGGAATGCGCGGGCAACAGCTGCTGTGTGGCAAACGGCCGCATGACGACCAAGGAAGCGATCGAGCAGGTGTTCCGCCGCAGCATGGAGGACTAAAACATGTATGAAACGCTTCTCAGTCCGATTCAAATCGGCAAGGTTACCCTAAAAAACCGGCTTGTCATGCCGGCAATGCACAGCAACACGACCACGGCGGAGCATACCTTCTCCGCGCAGTCGATTGCATATCTTGCAGCCCGCGCCAAGGGCGGCTTCGGTCTGGTCATCCCGGAGTTTCTGGCCATTGACCCCAGCGGCTACGGTACGCCGAACGAGGTCGGCATCTTTGACGACCGCTTTCTTCCGAATCTGCGGGCGCTGACCGACGCGGTGCACGCCGCGGGCGGAAAAATCTGTGCGCAGCTTCATCACAGCGGCATCCAAACCAAAACGGAATGCATCGGAATGGATCCTTGGGCGGTTTCCGCGATCCCTTCCACAAAATATAAATCCCGCGTTCACGAGCTGAGCGTGGAGGAAATTCACGCGCTGGTCGGGCGCTACATCGACGCTGCCGACCGCGCACAGCGCGCAGGCTTTGATTTCGTCGAGGTGCACGGTGCGCACGGCTATCAGATCGAGCAGTTTCTGTCTAAAGCGACCAACAAGCGCTGCGACGAATACGGCGGCTCCTATAAAAACCGCGCGCGCTTCGCCGTGGAGATCATTCGCGGCATCCGCGCGCGCTGTCCGGAGCTGTCGATTCTCTTCCGCATGAGCGCCAACGAGTATATGGCGGGCGGAAACACGCCGGAGGACGCCGTAATCTTCGCCAAGCTGGCGGAGGAGGCGGGCGCCGACGCCATTCATATTTCCAACGGTTCGGCTGAGGGCGGCAATATCATTTCGTCTTACTATTTCGATCCGGGCTTCAACGTCGTCAATGCGACGAAGGTCAAGCAGGCGGTATCGATCCCCGTCATCTGCGTCGGCCGCATCAATGACCCGGAGCTGGCGGAGGAGATCGTCGCAAGCGGCAAGGCCGATCTCGTCTCGCTCGGCAGGCAGTCGGTCTGCGACAGCGAATTCCCCAACAAGCTTATGGAGGGGCGCGACGAGGAGATCATTCACTGCACGGGCTGTATGCAGCGCTGTGCGTATATGCCGGGCTGCGAGGATGACGACAAGGGGATCTCCTGCGTATTGAATCCCTTCTCCGGCAAGGAGAGCCGCTGGCAGATCACGGAAGCGGAAACGAAAAAGCGGATCGCCGTGATCGGCGGCGGTGTCGCCGGTCTGGAGGCCGCCTGGGTGCTGGCGCGCCGCGGCCACAGCGTAACGCTCTATGAAAAGGAGCAGACGCTCGGCGGGCAGTTCCGGCTGGCGGCGGTGCCACCGAAGAAGCAGGATCTCGGCAAGGCGATCCATACCTACGAAATGCTCTGCCGCCGCTACGGCGCAAAAATCGAGCGCGGCGTGAACGTCACGGCGGAGCTGCTGCGGTCGCTGGATGTGGACACGGTAATCCTCTGCACCGGCGCAGAGCCGATCGTGCCGCGCATCCCGGGACTTGACGGGATCCGTCATATGACGGCCAACAGCATCCTGCGTGGCGAGCATGTCGTGACAGGAAGCCGCGTTTTGATGCTGGGCGGCGGCCTGGTCGGCTGCGAATGCGCGGAATTCTTGAATGTTTACGCCAATCAGATTGATATTGTGGATCTGCTTCCCGATTTTGCAATAGGGATGCAGAAGGGCGTCCGCGCCGAGCTGCTGAAAAAGCTGCGCGATGCCGGAACTGCGTTCTATCCCAACACAAAGGTGCTGGAGTTCCGCGACGGCAGCGTTGTTTTGGAGCGCGGCGGCGAGACGTTCACGAAGGACGGCTATGATACGGTCGTGCTGGCGGTCGGCTCGCGCCCCGTGCGCACACTGGAAGACGCGGCCAGGGAAGCGGGCTTTGAAACCTATGTGATCGGCGACGCGGCCAAGGTTCGGGATGCGAAATTTGCCATCTACGAGGCTGCAAAGCTGGGCATCACGCTGTAAACAGGAGAACGCTATGGAACGGTTCCCGCAAAACTTTTTATGGGGCGGCGCCTGCAGCGCGCATCAGTGCGAGGGCGCTTACCGCGAGGGCGGCAAGGGGCTGAGCATTGCGGACGTCATGACCGCCGGCACGCGCCAGACGCCGCGTGAGATCACGGACGGCGTGCTTCCCGGCCGAAGCTATCCCAATCATGAGGGCGTCGATTTTTATCATCGCTATCGTGAGGACATCGCGCTTTTGGCGGAAATGGGGCTGAACTGCTATCGCCTGAGCATTGCATGGACGCGCATTTTCCCGAACGGAGACGAAGAAACGCCGAACGAGGCCGGACTGCAATTCTATGACGCGGTATTTGACGCGCTGCTGGAAAAGGGCATCACGCCGATCGTAACGCTTTCCCACTTTGAGACGCCGTATCATCTGGTCAAGGCCTACGGCGGCTGGAAAAACCGCAAGCTTATCGCGTTTTTTACCCGCTATGCCGAGACGGTATTCTCGCGATACCGCGACAAGGTTTCCTACTGGATGACCTTTAACGAAATCAACCACTGCAAGCCGGACTCCCCCATGGGCATGTGGCTGGCAGGCGGCATCCGCACGGAGCCGGGAGAATCCGCAGAGCAGATCTGCGCGCAGGCCTGCCACAATATGTTTGTGGCAAGCGCTGCGGCGGTTCGGCGCGGGCGGGGAATCAACCCCCGGTTCCATATCGGCTGCATGGTCGGATATATCCCCTACTATGCCGCGACCTGCGACCCCGAGGACGTCTTTGCAACAATGAAGCGGGGCGAGGAGGATTTCTTTTTCACGGATGTCATGGTGCGCGGCGCATATCCCTATTATCGCACAGAATATCTCCGGCAGAAGGGCATCCGGCTGGAATGGGGCGAGCAGGATGCCGAGACGCTCCGCCAGGGCGTTGTGGACTATATCGCGTTCAGCTATTATATGTCTAACGTGTACTGCGCAGATGCGTCAAAGCTGCAGGTCGCGCCCGGTGGGATCATTAAATCAGCGGGAAATCCCTATCTGCAGACGACAAAATGGGGCTGGGCGATCGATTCGATGGGGCTGCGAATTTCCCTGAACCGGTTATACGACCGCTATGGGCTTCCCCTGATGGTCGTGGAAAACGGCTTCGGCGCGCATGATACGCGCGACGAAGACGGAAAGATCCGGGACGACGGCCGGATCGCCTACCTGCGCGCGCACATCGACGCCATGGCCGCGGCGATCCATACGGACGGTGTCAGCCTTATCGGTTATACGCCGTGGACGTGCATCGATCTGGTCAGTGCGTCCACCGGCGAAATGGACAAGCGATACGGCTTTGTCTATGTTGACAAGAACAACAAGGGAGAGGGCGACCTGCACCGCGAACGGAAAAAGTCCTTTTCGTGGTATCAGTCGGTCGTTCGGAGCAACGGAGAGGTGCGATGAAGAAGCCATTTGTGTTTTTTGACATTGATGATACGCTGCTCGACGCCCGCACAAAGAGGATCCCCGAGAGCACGGGGCGCGCGCTCGCCATGCTGCACGACGCCGGGTTTCCCCTCGGCGTCGCCTCGGGGCGCAACGCGTTTTACCTGCCGGAGGGGATCCGGGAGCTTGCGCCCTGGAGCTACTATATCTTCGGCAGCGGCCATATCATTCGCGGAAGCGCATTTGAGATTCTCTACTGCAAAGCCTTCCCGGAGGAGGTCGTGCGGCGCTGTCTTTCCATTTCGGAGCAGACCGGCGTATCGCTGGAGCTGAAGAACGAAGAGGGCAAATTCATTACACGGGAAGCAAATGAATCCCTGCGGCAGGCTTTTTCTTATTTTGAGGTGGACTATCCGCCGATTATGGAGTATAATGGACAGGTAGTCACCTCCATGACCTGCTATGCGCCCGTCGGCGTGCGCGTGCCGGAATTCGACGCCTACCGTGAAATCGAAATGCTCTACGGCCGCAGCAGCTATTGTGACATTGTGCTGCGCGGGATCGATAAGGTCAGCGCGATCCGAAAGATCCTATCCTGGGAGAACACGGAACGGTTTATCGCCTTCGGCGACTCGCTCAACGACCTCGGGATGATCCGCGCGGCGGACTTCGGCGTCGCCATGGGCAACGGCTGCGAGGAGATCCGCGCAGCGGCAAGCTATGTCACAGCCGGTGTCAGCGAGGACGGCCTTATGCAGGCTGCGGAAAAAATTCTGCAAATGGAGTGGTGAATATGCCGCAATGGGATATGCTGTGCCGCACGGCGGCGCTGGCAATTGCGCAGGGCAGACCGGAAGCGCTTTTGCCCCTGCTTTCGGATTCAGTCACGGTTCAAACGAACGTCGCAGGTGACGGGCAGGGTCTCGATGCGGCGATGCGCCTTCTGCGCTGTCCCGCGTCCTGCTGGCCGCTGCGAAAGCTGAACATAGAGAACCTGCTCGCCGAGCCGACGCGCGCAAGCTTCGATGTGCTGGCGCTGCATAGCGTCGGGCAGACGGACGAACGATTCCACTTTGTGCAGTATGGGCTTCGCTGCGTGCTGCAATGTGAGGCCGGACGCATCACCAAGCTTCTCTTTGACCTCCGCTGGTCGGACGGTAATACGGCGCTGCTCGGCGCATGGCAGCCGTCCGCCGGACATTTGACGCCGCAGGACGCGGTGGCAAATCCCTCGTGCCGCAGCGAAACGGAGCGCGTGCAGGCGGCGGTATTCCGCTTTGCATGGGCGCTGGATTCCTACGATCCGGCGGCAGCGTCGTTTTTCCTGCCTGACGCGCAGATTCATGACGGCGTACACGGCGCATCCTACTCCGACCCGGATGCGTGGCTCCATGCCGTTTGGCAGGCGGAGGATCGGCAGGCGTTTTTGCAGCATACGCTGCGCATTCTGCAGGTGCAGACGGAGGACACCGGGATCACGGTGCTCGCCCGGCGGCTTGCACCGGATCGCATCGATTCCAAGGCGATCGGCCTGCATAATTATTTCATGGACTGGTTCACAATGGACTATACATTTTTCTGGAAGGAATGTGCCGGATGTCGGCGCATTGCCGCCCTGACCATCACCAAACACCGAGTGCAGGAGCCTGCGCTTGAAAATCTGATCGGCTAAGGAGCACAGAGTATGGAAATCAAGTATTCGCTGAAGGTATCCGCACCTGCGTTTTTTGCGGTGATCCGCGACTCCGTTCTGGAGGAGCTGCACACCTTCGGAAAGCTGCCGCCGGAGGAAACTGCGATCGAAGAAGGCATGGCCTACAGTAAAATCCTCAAGCGGGGCAAGCGCAGGAACCGGACGATCGTGAAGATCACGCAGTATGAAGAAGCGCGGCGCTATCAAACGCGAATCAAGAGCGACGACGGACGTATTTTTGAAATCACCTATCTGCTGGAGCCGAATGCCGCAGGCGGCTGCGAGTTGACCTACTCGGAAGAGCTTTACCAGCCGGACGGCACGCAGGACGTGCGGATGCGCACCTTCCTTTTCGGTAAAATTTCGGCGCGAGGCATTAAGCATCGTTTCCG
The DNA here is from genome assembly GCA_902465435.1 of uncultured Eubacteriales bacterium. Taxonomy (GTDB): domain Bacteria; phylum Bacillota; class Clostridia; order Oscillospirales; family Oscillospiraceae; genus CABQNH01. The sequence continues at coordinate 12,520 of CABQNH010000005.1, forward strand.
TAAAATTGAAAAAACCATTTTGCAAAAGGAGAACCAAGCATGAAAGAACAAGTCAAAACCGTCGTAAACGCCTCCGGCATTCACGCAAGACCGGCAACCGTCTTTGTAAGCGCTGCGAAAAAATTTCAGTCGCACATTACGCTGACCAACCTGACAAGCGGACGCGAGGGAGACGCAAAATCCATTTTGAAGGTGCTGTCTCTGGGTCTGGTCAAGGGAACGCAGATCAAGCTCACCGCTGAGGGTGAGGATGAGGAAGCGGCAATTGCATCGCTCTCCGAGCTGATCGACAGCGGCCTCGGCGAATAAAGCTCCAAGCCGAATCACAACCGTGAATTTTAGCACTCAGCATTTAAGAGTGCTAAAATTCACGGTTTGTTCATAGTCCGGACACAAAATATGCGATTTTGGCGCGCATACTCTAAATCGAAAGGAAGGGAAAGCGGTTCGAAGAAACCGAAAGAATCGCGTCCCCGAAGCTCCCACCGCACCGGCCGCGCGAGAGTCAAGAAAAGGCCGGAAGGAACACATTGATTTGGAGGTATGCATTATGTTTGAACTTATGCGTAAAAATAATAACAATCATCAGGTCAGCAGCTATAACCCCTTCCGCGAGATGGAGGAATTTGAGCGCAGCTTTTTCGGCAGCCCGATCGGCAGCTTCTTTGGCAGCCGTGATCTTGCCGAATTCAAGACGGACGTGACCGACGAGGGAGACCACTTCCTGATGGAAGCGGATCTTCCGGGCTTTGACAAGAAGGATATCCATCTGGACGTCAACGGCGATACGCTGACCGTGTCGGCAGAGCGGCACTCCAAGGTAGAGGATAAGGACAAGAAGAACAAGGTCGTCTGCGTGGAGCGCTCTTATGGCGCTTACAGCCGTCAGTTCGATGTGTCCGGCATCGACACCAACGGGATCAAGGCAAAATATGAAAACGGCGTTCTGAAGCTGACGCTGCCGAAGAAGGAAACGGTGCTTCCGGAAGCAAAGCGGCTTGAAATTGAATAAGTGAAAAACCATCGGGCGCGGAGCCGTAAAGGCATCCGCGCCCGATTTTTTGTGTCCGGCACACTGGTATGCTCCGCCAACCGCCCTTGCCGCCCTGCTGAGCGCTTTTCTCAGCGGTACAGCTCTGCGCGCAGAAAACGCCGTCCCTTGCGGGAGGTTCCGCCCAGCTCCGCAAGCTTTCCCTTTCCGTAGCCGCGCAGAGAGATCACATCGCCCTCGCGCAGCTCTGCATCCGGCTTGATGCAGGGAAGGTCGTTCACCTTTGCCGCACCGGCCAAAATGGCCTTGGCGGCCAGCGTGCGCGAAATGCCGAAGAGATTGCCCGCCACGGCATCCAGACGCAGGCTCTGCACCGTAAAGCACAGCTCTTTGCGCTGTCTTTCCGGAATTTTCACCTCGTCAAGCGAAATTGCGTCGGCTTTGACGGGATACCGCCCGATGCGGTCGAGCGCGGCCAGATGCGCCGCAACCGTCGGCAGGCAAAAGGCGTAGGCCTCCTCCCCGCTTATCAGAATATCTCCGAGCCACTCCCGGCGCACGCCGCTTGCCAGCATTGCGCCCAGATAATCGCGGTGCTCGGGGCCTTGTCGGTACGCGCGGAAGCGGACGGCACAAAGCTCCTCCCGGACCGCCGTCTGCTCCAGATACTCCGGCAGGAAGAACAGCACCCGCCGTTCCGCATCCGGATAGCCGCCGTAAAAAACATGGCAAAACGGCGCACGGCGCAAAAATTGCTCAGCCTCCGCCTGCTCCGCCCCCGTAAGAAACGCCGTCGCCGTCAGTATTCCCATGCGATTGCAGCGCTCCTGCAGATCCTGCAGCCGCCGGACTAACTCTTCTCGTTCCATGCCTGCTCCTTCAAATTCTCGCCGATTTTTCCGATGCGCTGTCGTTGCAGCGTGCGCAGGCAGGCGGTGATCTCGTCATTGACCCGCGCAAGCTCCCGGCCGAACTCCCCGGCCGACATCCGAAGCACGCCCGCGCGAAGCGCCGAAAGCTGGATCAGCGCATCCGACGTCACCACGCGAACTCGCTCATTTTTCCCGATCCCCGCAACAAAGCGCTCGATATATGCGTCTCCCGTTTCGTTTTCCCTGGTATAAACCACATGAATGTTGTGGAATTCAAACGCCTTCCCCAGATTGCCCGGCACGCGGTAGGCGTCGAACACCAGGACGACGGCGCAGCCCGTGTAAGCGCCATAGCCGCAGAGGCGGTTCATCAGCTCCTCGCGCGCCGCCTCAAGGTCCTGCTCCGCCAGCGCGTGCAGCTCGTCCCACGCGAAAAGCAGATTGTAGCCGTCGACGATCAAATGCTGCCTGCCGGCAGGCGTCGGCAGACTCGCCTGCGAAAACGGCTCCGCGCGTGGAGCGCGGTACGGCAGACGCGTCTTCGGTTCGCCGAAGGTGCGGCGCATAATGGCCTCCAGCTCGGCGTCATCCAAGCGAAAGCTTCTCCGGGCGGCTGGTAACTCCGGCCTCTTCAGGCAGCTTTCCAGATGCATTCTGGACGGAACCTCGCTCCACTTCACCGAAAAGCCCGCGCCGTGTGCGCAGAAAACGGAATCCGGCGTATTTTCCAGATCACGCTCCGGGTCATAGGCAAAGCGCGCAAGAACGTCCTGCGGATCATGGCAGTCAGCGTATCCGCAAGGCTCGCACAGGAGTCGTCCGCGTCCGCCGGAATAGGCAGCCAGCTCGGCGGCATAGCCGTACATCGTCGCCGCGGGCGCGCAGCCGCGCAGAAGCGTCAGATTTCCCAGCTCCTCCGGCGGATCAAAGCCGCCCGCGCGGGCGCGGATATCCGTAATGGCGCGGCCGATCTTTTCCGGCGGCACCGTCAGCCGAAAGGCGACGTATGGCTCCAAAAGCCGCGACTTTGCCTGCATCAGCCCCTGCCGCACCGCGCGATAGGTCGCCTGCCGGAAGTCGCCGCCCTCAGTATGCTTGAGGTGCGCCCTGCCTGCGGCCAGCGTAATTTTCACATCCGTTAGGGGTGAGCCGGTCAGAACGCCCAGATGCTCCTTTTCCTGCAGATGCGTCAAAATGAGCCGCTGCCAGCTTCGGTCGAGCTGATCCTCGTCGCACGTCGCGGCAAACTGCATCCCGCTGCCGCGCGGCAGCGGCTCCAGCAGCAGATGCACCTCGGCATAGTGCCGCAGCGGCTCGTAATGGCCAACGCCCTCGACCGCATTGTCGATCGTCTCCTTATAGAGTACGCGTCCCTCGTCAAGCGCGGCGCGAACGCCGAATCGCTCGTCAAGCAGGCTCACCAGGATTTCTCCCTGCACCTCGCCCATCAGACCCACATGGATCTCGCGCAGATGCGAATCCCAGCGAACATGGAGCTGCGGATCCTCCTCCTCCAAAAGGCGAAGCTTCGGCAGGAAGCTCTGCGGATCGCAGTCCTTCGGCAGCACGATCCGATAATACATGGTCGGCTCGGTAAACGGTGCGCGCGATGCCGCCTCTATGCCAAGCCCCTGCCCGTTTTTTGTGCGGGTAAGCCCAACAACGGCGCAGACACCGCCGGCCTGTACCGCCTCTACCGCTTCAAATTTTTCGCCGGAATAAACGCGGAGCTGGCTGACCTTCTCCTCCGTACCGTCCACGGTCACACTGTCGCGCACACGCAGACAGCCGCCTGTGACCTTGAGATGTGTCAGCCGCACCCCCTGCGGATCATGGCTGATTTTGAACACCTTCGCGCCAAGCCTCTGCGGCCAGACGCGCGGCAGAACACAGGAGGGAAGCGCATGCAAAAGCGCGTCCACTCCCTGCAGCTTCAAGCCGGAACCGAAAAAGCAGGGGAAAATCTCCCGCGCGGCGATCAGCTCCGCCGCAGCGGTATCAGGGATCGCTCCCGTCTGCAAATACTGCTCGAGCAGCTCCTCGCGGCACATGGCCATCGTCTCCATGCGCGTCTCGACCGCATCCTCACTGAAATCCACGCAGCGTTCGTCCAACGTCTGCCGCAGCTCCTGCAGAAGCGCCTCGCGGCTTCTGCGCGCAAGATCCATCTTCGTCACAAAAAGGAAGGTGGGAATCTGATAGCGTCGGAGCAGCCGCCAGAGCGTGCGCGTATGCGCCTGCACGCCGTCTGTGCCGCTGATGACCAGAATCGCGTTGTCCAGAACCTGCAAAACGCGCTCCGTCTCCGCCGAAAAGTCCACATGTCCCGGCGTATCCAGGAGCGTCACACACAGCCCCTCGAGCGGCAGCACCGCCTGACTTGCAAAAATGGTGATGCCGCGCTCCCGCTCTAAAATATGCGTATCGAGCAGCGTATCCCGGTGGTCAACGCGCCCGAGCTTTTTCAATTTCCCCGCCTGATAGAGCATTGCCTCCGCGAGCGTCGTCTTGCCCGCGTCCACGTGCGCCAATATGCCGAATACACTCTGTCTCATACGTTTCTCTAAGGTTTCCCGCTCCGTCATTCCGGAATGGCACGCACGACCTGCGTGTCCGTCACATAGCGCTCCTTCAGCGTCCGCACGAGCGCCATATGCGGCTGTGACAAATGCCGCGCCTGCTGCTCGGCCGACTGCCAGCGCTCTACCAGCAGAAGCTCGTCGTCGTGAAGCTGCGCGCGGTAATAGGCGTACTGCACAGCGCCGTCCTCCGCCCGAATCTTTGCAAGCACGCCGCTCTCCTCCATTTCCCGCAGAAAAGCCTCCGTGCAGCCGGGCTTCATCGTATAGGTGACCAAAAACAAACGTTCTTCCATGTGCGTTCTCCTTTACCGAAGCAAGCGTTTTCGGGCGCGGCTTTCCGCCGCGCGGCCGTTGTTTTGGGCACGGCTCCACCCGTTTTCCTTTCTCATTATAATTTGCAATTGCAAGGAAGTCAATGCGCCTGTGCGGCTGCCCCGGCGAACTGTCAGGAAAGTCCGGAAAATAAGGCCGCCTCTGAATCCACACCCGCAGATGTACACAAATACGGCAGGGCACGCATTCCGAAGTGCGTCAAGGCAACGAATCGCATCCTATTTTGCACCGTATTGGTTCGAATTTCCCTGCGAAAAGAGAATGGCCGCGTTTCAGATAAAAAGGGTCAAAATTATGTTCCCGTTTTGCCCGTTCCGGGCTTTATGGACCGTTCGCGATATCCCCCTACCGGGGATGTCGTTTTTTCTTTCTGCGGATTTCGTAATCGGGAAAAAATTATCGATTTTTGCGGTTTTCGCGCGGCAAAGCGGTTGACATCTCCCGCGTTCCTTGCTAAAATACGAATGGATTATAAGCGGTGGTATGTCTCTTTGCGTGCTGCCGCAGGGCTCTTGACCCGCGGAAAATTCCGCAGGTCAATCTTTGTTCGCCCGTAACACTATCTTAGGAGGAACACACTTTGAAGGAATGGGATCGTTTCATCACGGTGGAGCAGATGGAGGATGCAACCAATCAGCTGCTCGAAACCGGAAAAAAGGTCGGCGCTGACTCCTGGCAGCAGCGCGCCAAGAACCAGACCCCCCACTGCGGCTTCGGCGAAGGCGGCACCTGCTGCCGAATCTGCTCCATGGGACCCTGCCGCATCACCCCGAAGGCGCCGCGCGGCATTTGCGGCTGTGATGTGCACGGCATCGTCGCAAGAAACTATCTGCGCTTTACCGCAGGCGGCTCCGCAACGCACTCCGATCACGGCCGCGAGATCTGCCATACGCTGTACCAGACCCGCGAGGGCGGCAACTACCAGATCAAGGATCCGGAAAAGCTGCTTCGCATCGCCAGGGAATGGGGCGTGGAGACCGACGGCAAGGACATCTACGATCTGGCGCACGAGATCGCCGAGATGGCGCTGCTTGAATACGGCAAGCCCTTCGGCGTGCAGCGCTTCCTCAAGCGCGCGCCGGAGCATACCCAGAAGCTCTGGAAGGATGCCGGGATTGAGCCGCGCGCCATTGACCGCGAGGTCAGCCAGTCCTTACATATGACGCACATGGGCTGCTCCTCCCTGCCGGAGGCTTTGATCCGCCAGTCCCTGCGCGCCGGTCTGTCCGACGGCTGGGGCGGCTCCATGGCAGGCACGGAGTTCTCCGATGTCATGTTCGGCACGCCGAAGCCCATTGACACGACCGCCAACATCGGCGTCATGGAAAAGGATAACGTCAACATCATTGTCCATGGCCACGACCCCTCTCTTTCCGAAATGGTCGTTTATTATGCCAACGACCCCGAAATGATCGCCTACGCCAAGGAAATGGGCGCAAAGGGCATCACCGTCTCCGGCGTCTGCTGCACGGCGAACGAGGTCGCCATGCGTCACGGCATTCCGATGGCGGGCAACTTCCTCTCGCAGGAAAACGTCGTCCTGACCGGTGCCTGTGAAGCCATCGTCGTGGACGTGCAGTGCATTTTCCCCGCGCTCGGCCCGCTGTCGAAGTGCTTCCACACCAAGTTCATCACGACCTCCCCGATCGCACGCATTCCGGACTCCGAGTTCATTCAGTTCAGCGCGGAGGATGCCGGTGAAAACGCAAAGGCAATCGTGAAGCTCGCCATTGAAAACTTCAAAAACCGCAAGCCCGAGCTTGTGAACATTCCGAACCTCAAGACCAAGGCGCGCGTCGGCTACTCCGTCGAAGCGATCAAAAAGTGCCTGGACGGCGTCTGCAACACCCATGTCGATTCCTTCGGCACCCTGAAACCGCTGGCCGACGTCGTAAAATCCGGCGTCCTGCGCGGCGCTGTCGCAATGGTCGGCTGCAACAACCCGAAGGTTCGTCCCGACACCGCGCACATTGAGCTGATGAAGAAGCTCCTGAAGAACGATATCATCGTCATCGTCAGCGGCTGCTCGGCGCAGGCCGCCGCTAAGGCAGGCCTTCTGGATCCCGATGCCAAGGACTTCTGCGGCGAGGGTCTTCGCCGTGTCTGCGAGCTGGTCGGCATCCCGCCGGTGCTGCATATGGGCTCCTGCGTGGATATCTCCCGTATGATGATCCTTGCCTCCGATCTTGCCAAGGATTGGGGCTGCAACATCTCCCAGCTTCCGCTTTGCGGCTGCGCGCCGGAGTGGATGTCTGAAAAGGCCGTCTCTATCGGCAACTATGTTATCGCTACCGGCATCGACACCTTCCTCGGCGTCGATCCCTATACCAAAGGCTCCTCCGAGGTCACCGCACTGCTGCAGGGCGAGCACGGCGTCAAGGATTGGGTCGAAGCAAACTTCACGGTCGAGCTGGACATTGAAAAGCTCGGCGACCGCATGATGGAAACCATCGAAGCCAAGCGGCAGGCGCTGGGAATCTGATTGATTTTCCCCGATCACATGAGGCAATTACCATGAAAGTAGCAATTACAGGAAAGGGCGGCGTGGGAAAAACCACCCTCTCGTCCACGCTGGCACGGCTCTACGCCGACGAAGGACGAACCGTCCTTGCGGCCGACGTGGATCCCGACGCCAACCTTGGACTGGCGCTCGGCCTCTCCGAAGAAGAGGTCAACGCCATCGTCCCCATCTCCAAGATGCGCTCCTTGGTGGAGGAACGCACCGGCGCAAACGAATTCAACAAATTCTTCAAGCTCAATCCGCAGGTTTCGGATATCCCCGATAAATTTTCAAAGGATATCCACGGCGTGAAGCTGCTCGTCATGGGCACGGTGGAAACCGGCGGCTCCGGCTGCGTTTGCCCGGAGCATGTCATGCTCAAGGCGATTTTGTCCGCCCTCGTCTTTCGTAAGGACGACGTTGTCATCATGGACATGGAGGCAGGGCTGGAGCATCTCGGCCGCGGCACAGCCAGCGGCATGGATCAGTTCATCGTCGTGATTGAGCCGGGCGCGCGCAGCATCCAGACCTACGAAAAGGTCAAACAGCTTGCGCGGGATCTCGGCATCACCAAGGTGCAGGTCGTCGCCAACAAGATTCGCAGCGAGGAGGATCGGGACTTCATCCGCAGCCGGATCCCCGAGGAGGATCTTCTCGGCTTCCTGAGCTACAACCCCGAAGTGATCGACGCTGACCGCAGGGGGCTTTCCCCCTATGATTGCAGTCCGACGGCGGTTGCGGAAATCCGCGCCATTAAGGACAAAATTGATCAACAAATTAACGATTCGAAAGGAATGTAACAGCATGGGATTATTTGACAGAGTATTCCGTGGCTCCGATGAAATGTTTGCAAAGGCTGAATCCGAGCTGAATGCCGTCATCGCCGAGCTTGGCGAAGACGCCCCCCTTACCATGCCCTCTACCGCTTACTATCTCGCCTGCATCTACGCCTATCTCGGCAAGAAGGTCACGAACCTGCGCGAGCTGAAGGACGCCCTGCAGGACGTCAAGGCAATGATGCTCCGCGAGTATCGCACCAATTCGATCTTCCAGTCCGGCATCGGCACAGCCATCGCCGCTGAGATCATCGAGGCCTGCAAGTATGCCCGCACCGACGCTCCCTATGAGGGCAGCAAATACCACGGCCACTTTGTGGACGCCGAGGTGCGTGAACTTGGCGTTCCGCTTGTTACGGGCGACATCCCCGGCTTTGTCGTCATGATCGGTGCGGCTCCCTCCACCGAGGAAGCCGTCGAGACGGTCAAGGGGTATCAGTCCCGCGGCATCTTCGTCTTCCTCATCGGCGGCATCATTGACCAGATGTACGAAGCAAACGTCGCTATGGGCTTCCCCGTCCGCGTCGTTCCGGTCGGTCAGGATATCTGGGCCGTCGGTCACGTCATTTCTCTGGTTGTCCGCGCCGCAATGATTTTCGGCAACATTCAGCCCGGCGACGTGGAAGGCTTCCACGACTATACGATGAAGCGCATCAACGCGTTTGTCAACGCGTATAAGCCGGTCGCGGATATCGTCGTCGCCTGCGGCGCCGGCGCCATCAAGCTGGGCTTCCCCGTCATCACGAATGACGAGGATGACATGTGGGCTGTTCCGAAGTCCCTGATCATCCAGACGAACACCAAGGATTGGATCGAAACGTCTCTGGAAGCCCGTGATATTAAGATCAAGATCACAAATATTGAGATCCCCGTTTCCTATTCCTCCGCCTTTGAGGGCGAGATCATCCGTAAGGGTGATATGCAGGTCGAGGTGGACGGCTCGCGCAAGGACTGCTTCGAGCTGGTCGTGACCAAGGATGCAGCGGAAATCGAGGATCACAAGATTGAAGTCGTCGGTCCCGAGATGGACGAAATTCCGGTCGGCTCCAAGATTTCTCTGAGCTATACCGTCGAGGTTGCGGGCAAGAACATGCAGCCGGACTTTGAGCCGGTCTTTGAGCGCAAGATTCACCAGTTCTTAAACTGCGTCGAGGGTCTGATGCACACCGGTCAGAGAGACATGATCCGTGTTCGTGTCAGCAAGGCCGACTTTGAGGCAGGCTTCCGCTTCAAGCACATCGGCGAGGTGCTGTACGCCAAGATCAAGAGCGAATTTGACACGGTCGTTGACAAGTGTCAGGTCAAGATCGTGGTCGGCGACGAAGAAAACGCCGCCCTGCGTCACCACGCCAATGAGATCTTCGATGCCCGTGACGAGCGTCTGAAGTCCATGACCGACGAGTCCGTCCCGGTCTTCTATTCCTGCATCATGTGCCAGGCTTTCTCCCCGAGCCATGTCTGCATCGTGACGCCGGAGCGTCTGGGCCTTTGCGGCGCCGTCTCCTGGCTGGACGCCAAGGCAACCAACGAGCTGGATCCGCAGGGTCCCTGCCAGGTCGTCACCAAGGAGCGCTGCATCGACGAGCGCGTCGGCCGTTACGAGGACGTGGATGAAGCCGTCGCCCTTTACAGCCACGGTGCTCTGGAGCATGTCACGCTGTACTCCCTGCTGGAGGATCCGATGACCTCCTGCGGCTGCTTCGAGTGCATCTGCGGCATTGAGCCTGTCTCTATGGGCGTTGTCATCACCACCCGTGAGCACACCGGCATGACCCCGCTCGGCATGACCTTCTCTGAAATGGCCTCCATGACCGGCGGCGGCGTGCAGACCCCGGGCTTTATGGGTCACGGCAAGCATTACATTGCTTCTCACAAGTTCCTCAAGGCAGAGGGCGGCGTCGGCCGTCTTGTCTGGCTGCCGAAGGAGCTGAAGGAGCAGATTCGCGACAAGCTGAACGAAACAGCAAAGGATCTTTACGGCATTGAGAACTTTGCGGATATGATCGCGGACGAGACGATCTGCGGCGACGGCGATCCCGAAGCCCTGCTCGCCTATCTCACCGAGGTCAACCACCCGGTTCTCTCCATGGAACCCTTTGATATGTAACGACGAAACGCCTCGCAGCGTAAAAGCAACGCTGCAAATCCAAAGGAGCTGCCTTCCGCGAAGGCAGCTCCCCAGGCTGTCAATAAAGTCCGTAACCGTCAAAATGAGAAAACATTTTTGGCGTTTTCTATACGAATCGCATCTATCCTGTTTTTGGAGAATTTCAAACAAATACGGTTCAAGAAGTGAATAAAGTTTATTATTTTGACTTACTTCGGAACTCGCGCCCTACCGTACCTATGTACGCCTACGGGCGCGAGTTTCTTGTATTCCGAACTTTCTTGATCGTCTGTCAGCGTGTCAAAAAGGTTTTTTGACACGCTGAGGAGCTGCCTTCCGCGAAGGCAGCTCCCTTTATTGTAATTATCGAAAGGAAACCGCCAATATGGCGGCGTTCTGATTCCCGCTTGCGCGCACCGGAAGCGAATTTGCTTTTCCCTCCTTGAATTCTCCTTTTCCCGCCGCGCCAAGTGCAGCGGCATCTCTTTTTCTTTCTTTTTCTCTTCGGTGCAAACCGTTTTCAGTTTTTCACGTCAATAAGGGTGAAAAGCCTTTTCCACATTTAAGGAAGCTCTGATCCCGGCAGCAAGCACGGACGGCGCAAGCTTTTTCATCCGGTCGGCATCAGCGCCACAGTGAAATGCCGCTTCAGGCCACACTGCAAGCGGGCCATCGGATGCCATGCCTGATGGACACCTGACTTTCAGTCCAAATCACCGGCTGCAAAATCCGTTTTCCGCCGCAGGCGATCGATTCAGAGCTTCCTTAGAAAGGACGCAAACCGCATGACTGATTCCGAGCTGCTTTCCCTTTATCTCTGCCGCGATGAGGCGGCGATTCCCGCATCACAGCAGCAGTACGGCGCGCTGTGCTTCGCGCTGGCAAACCGCATATTGGAGAATCCCGAGGACGCCGAGGAGTGCGTTGCCGATACCTGGCTGCGCGCTTGGAATGCCATTCCGCCGGAGGAGCCGCAAAACCTCTGCGCCTATTTCTCCAAAATCGTGCGAAACCTCGCCTTCGACCGCTACCGTGCGCGGCACACCCAATCGCGCGGCGGCATGGCGGCGCTGGCACTTGACGAACTTGCGGAGTGCCTGCCGGCCAACGGCACGACAGCCGACGCGCTGGAGCAAAAGCTATTGCGGGAGAGCCTGAATTGCTTTCTGCATACGCTGCCGGAACGGGAATGCACGCTGTTCCTTCTGCGGTACTTCTACGCAATGCCGCTCCGGGAAATTGCAAAGCGCCTTTCTATGCGGGAGGGCACCGCAAAGTCCAGTCTTTTTCGCACGCGCAAGCGCCTACGAAGCCATTTAGAATCGGAGGGATTTCTATGAAACAAGACGATCTTTACCGCGCACTGGGTGATATTGACGACGATCTGCTGCAGCGCAGTATGCGCAGAAGGCGTCCGGGACGAATGCTGCGCTTTTGCGCTGCCGCCTTTGCCGCCTGCATTTGCTTTGCTGCCTGCGCCTTTCTCTGGCAAACGCTGCGGCATGACGCTCCGGACAGCACCGGCGCATCTGAGCAGCTCGCCGCTGTACAATCCTCTGCTCCATCCGACTCCCAGCCTGCAGCGCAGCAAATCGCGCTGTCCGAGCTGCCCCAGCTTGTTTTCTCTGAGCGCGACAGCGCTGATGCGGCCTTGGATATCGGCTTCCCCGCCGGCTGGTTTATCCGCCCTCTGGACGCGCAGACGCTTGCCGGGATCTGGGGCGTAGAGAACGGCGCGCTGCAATGGGAGGGATTTGATGTCTCCGACTGCGCGCTGACCGGCGAGGTCATCTACGGCGGCGATGGGAAGGTCTGGGAGGTCGCGCTTTCCGGCTCCTACGGCGACGGCAGCTTTACGGTTCGGCTCGCGCCGGAGCAGCTTCCCGCCGAATGCCTCGGCACCATGCCGGAGGAAAGCTGCGAGATTTACGGCGTGTCCGTTGACGCCGTACGCCGCGAGAATTCCTGCCGCATCACGTTTCTCCGCGGAAGCGGTGAAGACGCTGTCGGCGTCCGTATCGAGGCGGATTGGCAGACAGACGAACAAGCGTTGCAGGAGCTTCTCACGCGGCTGGTGTCCCAGTCGCTGCGTCCGGACGGCACGCTGTCACTTCACCAGCTTGATACGACCGATGTCCCGGAATGGCGCAGCGAAGAGCTGACCGAGGCGCAGGCGCGTGCGGAGGAGGGCTTCGGCTCCTATCTGCCGCAGACGCTTCCTGCCGACTACGTCTTCCATTCCGCGCACCGCGAGCTGGGCGAAAACCGCAACTCGCTCTCCATCGCCTATGAGACAAGCGGCTACCATTATCTCTGGATCACCGTAGATCGGTGTGCCGATCTCTCCACGCTGGTGTCCGCCGAGGATACGGCGCGTTATGACAAGCGGCTTTATTACGACAAGTCAACAAACCCGGACGCCCCGGTGGCGCCGGAGGAGTTCTCCATGACGCTCGATCACCCGATCTTCCGGGCCGAGGAGCTGAGCTGGGATCTGATCGATGCGCGCACCACCCCCGGCGACGATGGCGCATCCTACCTCGACTTCGGCGTTCTCTATCCGGACGGCACGGTGCTGCGCCTCACCGCACACGCGGACGCCGCCGACCTTCCGTCTTTGCTGCAATTTCTGCTGCCTTGATTTCGGCACACGGTTGAAATTCTTCAAGAGAGCAGATGGGCTGTGCTGCGAAAATTCGCAGCACAGCCCACTTTTTCATTCTATAAGCGATAAGCCTGCATTGTGTGAGCGTGCGTCTTCCTCAGCGCGTCTGCTCCTTCGGAAGCCGCTCGCGCAGCGAAGCGCCGTAGCTGCACAGAAGTGAAAAGACGAGGAAGGCGATCCCGATTCCAATGGAGCTGAGGTCATTCAATCTCATATGCCCCACACCGGAAACCGTCCGCTTCATGATCTCGTATGTAAGCTCCGCAGCGAGTCGGCAGGCAACCGGCGTGACCACGCAGACAATGCCCAGCCGCCGAAGCTCCTTTGCTCCATCGGCATGGAACGGCGTACCGTCGGCCAGCTCCCGGTGGAAATACCGCTCGGCAAACTTAGCCTGCACCGCCACGCCAGCCAGCATGATGATACCGACCGCAATGGTGACATAAAGAGAGCCGACGCTCACATCCGCTTTTCTGCGCAAAAGACTCTCCAGCGTTTCGCCGCCCAACTCGATTGCCGCCGCACCGGCCGCAAGACCGAGAATACCGATCACGCAGCTCCCTATACCGACTAGGCAGCAAATAAATACGATTTTACTGAGAATTCTTCCAATCTTGGAGAGCGTCTGAATGGTTTTCAGTGATTTCATTCCGTTTTCCTCCCATTTTTTCTTAGGAACCCTTGCATTCACACTCTGCGGCAGGCGGCATCCCGTTTCGCCCAATTTCTCACCGTTCCTCCTGCCGATTGCATTCGTGGTTCCCATATCCATTTTCACTGCACAAACGGTGCAAGGGCGCAGAACGTCCATTCATACCACACGTTACGCAACACAAAATATTATACACAATTTTACCAATTTGTCAATCTTCTATTTGCCGAAGCACCGTCGGCCGCCCGCCTGAACTGTTGCCTGACAAAAGCCCGCCCTCGCAAAAATGTGCGAGGGCGGGTCTGAGTTTATACGCAGGCTGGTTGCCGCAGCAGCTTCTCCGTCGCGGCCAGACGAAGGCAAACGCAGAACACGTCGATCGCCTGCCGCAGCTCCTCAACCGACGGGAAGGACGGCGCTAACCGAATATTCGAGTCCTGCGGATCAACGCCGTTGGGATACGTCGCACCTGCAGGCGTAATCACCACGCCAAGCTCCCGGCACAGGGCAAGCGCCCGCTTTGCCGTACCGGGCATCGCATCCACCGAGATAAAGTAACCGCCCTTCGGTTCAGAAAACCGTGCAATTTTTCGCGGCGCAAGCTCATGCCGCAGCGTTTCGATCACCGTTTCAAACTTCGGCCGCAGCACCGCAGCATGTCTCTTCATCAGCGCCAGCGTGTTCTCGCGGTCGCGCAGGAAGCGCACATGGCGGAGCTGATTGACCTTGTCATAGCTGATGATCTGCGCGCTGAGCAGCGGCGTTAAGTAACGAAGATTCTCCTCCGACGTAGCAAAGCAGGCAACGCCCGCGCCGGGCAGCGTGATCTTTGAGGTCGAAGCAAATTCGTAGAACATATCGGGATTCCCATTCTCGCGCGCGAGCGTAAGAATCTCCGGGAACGGAACAAAGTCGCCGGAAAATTCATGGATGCAGTATGCATTATCCCACATCACGGTAAAGTCCTTTGCGGCGGGACGCAGCCGTGCAATACGCAGAATCGTATCCTGCGAATAGAGAATGCCGCTCGGATTGGAATACTTTGGCACGCACCACATACCGCGCACCGCAGGATCCCGCACCAGCTCCTCCACAAGGGTCATATCCGGTCCGTTTTCGTCCATTGGAACCGGAATCATTTCCATGCCAAAGGTTTCGGATATTTTGAAGTGCCGGTCATAGCCCGGCACCGGGCACAGGAACTTGATCGTCTTCTCCCGGCTCCACGGCCGCTCAGAATGCGTCAGACCGTGCGTATAGGCTCTCGCGATCAGGTCATACATGAGATTCAGGCTGGCATTGCCGCCGACGAAAACCTCCTCCGGCGAAACGCCGAGAATCTGCGCAAACAGCCGACGCGCGGAGGGCAGTCCGGCAAGGCAGCCGTAATTCCGCGCATCGACGCCGTCGTCGATGCAGTCATCCGCACGCAGGCAGGTCAGAATGTCGGAGACCATGGCAAGCTGTTCCTTGCCCGGCTTGCCGCGTGACATATCCAGATGGAGCTTTCGCTCCTTGAAAGCCGCAAACTCCGTCCGGAGCGCGCTTTGTTCCTGCTCCAGCTCCCGTCTTGTCATGCTTTCGTATGCTTTCATGTAAGCACCTCCAAAATGATACAGCGTTCCGGCTCAGCCCTTCTCAGAATTCGCCGAACTCATTATAGTCTACGTCATACTCCGGCCTGCGGTGCGGCCGAACATGCGGCTTTTGCGCGGCAGCAGCTGCAGGAACCGGCTCCCGCACCGGCGGCATCCGCCTTGGCGCGCTGCTCTGGCGACGGCCGGAGCGACCGGAAAGCACCTTTGCCTCCTTGCCGCGCATGGCGCGCAGAACCTCGGTATAGAGGCCGTAAAAGCCGCGCGCAGAACGAGAGACCCCCTCCGCCGCGTCCAGCCACGGGCAAGCCTCCAGTGTATAATCGTTAAATTTCGCCGTAAAGGACTTGGCAAGTCCCATCGCGTCGGCCAACGGCAGCGTGGAATAGTAAAATTGTCTGTCTCTATGTACCGTGTGGAGCATCTGCGAACGGCTCGCACCCCGCAGATAGAGGCGGAAGCCCAAAAGCTGCTGCAGCATATCCATTCCTGACGGGCTTCTCTGCCCGCCAAACAGCGTCGCAGCCGCCGCAAAGCACTCCAAAAGCACGGCAAGCAGCATCATAAGCGCGGTATTCGCACGCGCTCCCAGGAAGAGCAGCACCAGCATCGCACCCACGCCCATAAGAACCGGAAGCGTGCGCTCGCGCTGCAGAAGCGCCGCCAGTCCGCGCCGCAGCAGCACAAGCAGGATGCTCGATACCGCCGTCAAAAGCAAAATAAAGATCCAGCGCACCGCCGTCTCCGGCAGCCAGGCATCATAGGTCATTGCAAGCACAAACGCCCCGGCGAACGCCGCCATCATACGCAGGACATAGGGATTGCCCGAGCGCTTGCGGAACAATCGCTTCCCCCAATAGGCGGAAAGCGTCCGCTTTGCCGTCAGGCTAAGGCGGCGGAAGCGCATGCTCTGTACGTCGCAAACCCCGTCGCCCGCAAACAGCGCTGCGAAAAGCCGCTGCTCCGCGCGCTTGCGTTCGTTGCCCATCTCCATTTTCTTACGCAGGATCACGCGGCCGTTTCGGTTTCGATAAATGCTGAGGTAGCCCATCGTTGCCCACTGCACCGTAAGCAGCGGAAGATCCGGGCTGTCGCAGGTGATCTGGTAGCCGATCTCGCCCGCATTGGCAAACAGCGGCGGCAGACGGCGCGCAGCGGGGAAAAAGAACGGATTGCGCAGCCGCGCAAACCAGTACAGCAGGCAGAGAACCAGCAGCAGGACAAAGCCGGTTTTGCAGAAGCCCGCCGCACGCCCTGCCTGATAACGCAGGTCAAAATAATCCGCCGGCAGCTCCAGCTGAAGCCGCAGCTCCTCATGATCGTGCAGCTTTTCGGACATTTTCGCGGTAATCACGCCATTGTCTACGGAAATGTCCATATAGTTATCCACATTCTCGCCATAATAGCCGGAAATAAACTGCGGCGTCGCCGTAAACGGCTGCGGCAGTGTGATCTTTGCCGAAAATTTATCGATCGCATACGCCCACGCGGGCGCAAGCAGCTTCAGGCGGTAAGTCTGCCCGCTGCCGCTTTGACTGACGCCGGAGGGAAGCGTGTAGGTAACGGTGAAGCTGCGGTCGCCGGAAAGCCCGGCGGTGCTCTGTACCAGCAGGCACACCACGCCGTCCACCGTCTTCTTGGTGAATTCCTCGCCGCCCAGCGAGCAGGCGCTTGCGTCCTTGCCCAGCGGGATCAGCAGCTCGTCCAGAGTACCGGTAATGTGCAGCGTCATGGTCGCCTTGACGTCGGCAGAGCCGTCCGTCTGCACCGTGACCTCCGTGTCGTAAGCCGTAACCGTTGCCTCGGCGGCAAGCGCCGTCCCGGTCAGCAGCAGCACGCACAGAAGTGCAATGAGGATTCTCCTCATTTCCAAGTCCCTCCTTATCGCGGCGCGCATCGCGCCGTCGGTTCTCTCAAAATTCGCATTTAGACGATCTGCGGCCTATTCGCCCTGCAGCCCGATCAGAGCAGCATTCCAGGCGAGAAAGCCGCCGTCTGACTCCACCTCTCCGTCCTGCACACGCAGATAGCCGACCGTGCCATCCGCCGCAACCTGCACAAAGGACAGGTTGTCACAGCCCGTCAGGGTGATCCTTGTTCCGGCGGGAAGGCTGCTTGTCGGCGCGGTCGATGCCGCCTCGGCATAAAGCCGGAGCGAAGCACCGGCCGTCATCTGCGGCATTCCCGCGCGCGGCGTTTCCATCACAGGATAAACCGCCTGTGCGATTCGCGTCAGGCCGCCGTCCTGCAGCCGCCAGACAACGCTTCCACGATAACCGGATGCAATGGAAAACGGCTCCGCGCTGGCAATCGTTCCATCGCCGTAAACGGCTACGTCAAAGCTGCGCGTGCGCTGCAGCACGGACTCCTGTCCATAGTAGCCACCGACCGTTCCCAAGGCATAAAGCTGTCCGCCGTCATAGCGCAGGAAGGTCGTCGTTGGGTCGTCCTCGCCGCCATCGAGCAGCGCAAGCTCCAGAAAGCCGTCCGATTCATCCAGATCAACAATAAAATACCCGTCGGTTCGCAGGTTTTTCAGCTCCGTCGGATAGACGTTCGGGAGCTGATTGACCGCATTGATATTCACAGCCTCCAAACAAAATGCATCCTTCTGCCGCGTGTTTTCCGCCATATTGACCGTCAGCGTTTCCTCCACGCCGTCACCGTTCAAATCCAGACGCTGTACCGCCCCGAAGGCGCAGCGGTAAACCGGCGGCTGCCCCGGTTCCTCCGGCGTGTGCGCGAGTGCCTGTTCCGGCTCCTCTGGCGCTTGCCATGGGTCGCGAACCGTCGGCTCCGGCTCCGTTTCCAGCGGCGCGATTCCCATGCTCTGCGCGGAGGACGCAGGCTGTCCATGCTGTCTTTGCAGCCTGCGATCCTCGATTTTGTCCATCGGCTGACAGGCAGTCAGCAAAAGGAGCGCCGCCAGCAGAAGCAAACCATATCGAACTCGCATTCCGCTCCCCCTCATTTCATGAATTTCTCAATGGCAAGGCACAGATCCTCAATGGCTGCGTCGTCGCCCTCCTCAACCGCATCTACAATGCAGTGCCGCAGATGATCCTGCAGAATGACCTTTCCGGTATTATTCAGTGCCGAGCAAACCGCCGAGAGCTGAATCAGCACCTCGGAGCAGTCCTCCCCCTCCTCGACCATGCGGCGCACCTTTTCCAAATGCCCGATGGCACGCGAAAGGCGATTCACGACCGCTTTCTGATTCTGGTGGACATGTGGATGCTTCCCGCCGTGGGAATGCGCAAGCCCCAAGCGGTGCAGCTCCTCGTGGGAAAGCGCCCTGTTTTCGTTCTGTTCCATTTCGTTCTCCCCCGCAGCCGTCATTCCGTCTTCTCCCGCATCCGGTTCTCTTCCAAATCCGGGATTTGGAACAGACGTCTGGCATTTTCCGTAGTGATCTGCGCAGCCTCCTGCGCCGAAATGTCGCGCAGCTCGGCAAGCTTTTGCCCGACCAAGGCGACCATACGGCTGTCGCAGCGCTTGCCGCGATAGGGCGTCGGCGCCATATACGGGCAGTCCGTTTCGATCAGGATATGGGAAAGCGGCACCGTCTTTGCGACTTCAACCGCCTTTCTTGCATTTTGAAAGGTCAAAACGCCGGTGAAGCCGACACACCAGCCAAGCCCGACCAGCTCTCTTGCCATTTCGGCCGAACCGGAAAAGCAGTGAAACACGCCGCGCACCTTGGGATGGCGGCGCACGATCTCCAAGCCGTCCTGATGCGCCTCGCGCTCGTGGACGATCACGGGAAGCCCTAACTCCTCCGCAAGCAGAAGCTGCCGCTCGAAAACGATTTTCTGAATCTCGCGCGGCACATCCTCATAATGATAATCCAGGCCGATCTCCCCGATGGCTCTGACCTTTTCCTCCCGGCAGAGCGCCCGATAGCACGCAAGCGTCTCATCAGTCAGCCTGTCCGCCGCTTCCGGGTGGCTGCCCACCGCTGCAAACACAAAGGGATACTGCTTTGCCAGCGCGACCGAACGCTGAGAGGACGGCAGATCGCAGCCGACGTTCATAATGTAGTCGATCCCGGCCTCCGGCATTGCCGCAAGCAGTGCCTCGCGGTCCTGATCAAAACGGGGATCATCCAGATGGGCATGGGAGTCAAAATACATGTCGCTTCCTCCTAACGATTTACGATTCCGTTCTCTTCAGGCGTTGTGCTGCTCCAGCCAAATCAGCAGCACCGCAATATCTGCCGGAGACACGCCGGAAATCCGGCTGGCCTGCCCGATGGAGAGGGGACGGATTTCCGCAAGCTTCTGCCGCGCCTCTAAACGCAGTCCCTCTATGCTTGCGTAGGGAATCTCGCGGGGCAAAAGGCGCGACTCGGCCTTGCGGAACTCCTCCACCTGCCGCTCCTGCCGCGTAATATAGCCCGCGTATTTCAGTTGAATTTCCACCTGCTCCGTCACGGCGGCAGGCAGCTCCGGCCGCGTCGGATCAAACGGCGCAAGCATGGCATAGGTCAGCTTGGGGCGCTTTACCAGGTCGGCCATTCTGGCCGAATGCTGAAGCGGCGCAGAGCCGACGCCTGTCAGCATGGCGTCGAGCGCCTCCGAGGCAGCAACACCGCAGGACTCCAGTCTTGCAATTTCCTTCTTGACGGCCGCATATTTTTCGCAAACCGCCGCATAGCGCGCATCGGAAATCAGGCCGATGCGGTGCCCGATGTGCGACAGACGCAGATCGGCGTTGTCCTGCCGGTGCAGCAGCCGATACTCCGAACGGGAGGTCATAATGCGATACGGCTCCTGTGTGCCCTTGGTCACGAGGTCGTCGATCAGCGTTCCGATATAGCACTCCGCGCGTGACAGGATCATCGGCGGCTCGCCCTTGAGCTTCAAGGCGGCATTCACACCGGCGACAAAGCCCTGCACGGCAGCCTCCTCATAGCCGGAGGAGCCGTTGAACTGCCCTGCGCCGTAAAGCCCCGGCACCCTCTTGCACTCCAGCGTCGGCAGAAGCGCCGTGGGGTCAATGCAGTCATATTCAATGGCATACGCAGGACGCATCACCTCCGCATGCGCAAAGCCCTGCACGGAGCGCAGCATCTGAAGCTGCACATCCTCCGGCATGGAGGAGGAAAAGCCCTGCAGATACATTTCGTCCGTATTCAGGCCGCACGGCTCCACAAAGAGCTGGTGGCGCGGCTTCTCCGCAAAGCGGACGACCTTTGTCTCGATGCTGGGGCAGTAGCGCGGGCCGACGCCCTCGACCGTGCCGTCGTAGATTGGGCTGCGGTCCAGATTCTTCCGAATGATCTCGTGTGTTTTTTCGTTGGTATACGTCAAATAGCAAACCGCGCGGTTTTCCGGTGCATGTGCCGTTGTAAAGGAAAACGGCGTAGGCTCTTCATCTCCGGGCTGCAGCTCCATTTGCGAAAAATCGATGGAGCGCCGGTTGATACGCGGCGGGGTCCCGGTCTTGAAGCGGCGCAGCGGCAGACCCAGCGCGCGCAGGCAATCGGAAAGCCCCTCCGCCGCATGCATGCCGTCCGGACCTGAGGCGATCACATGCGAGCCGATTACAATATCGCTGTCCAGATAGGTTCCGGTAGCGATCACAACCGCCTTGGCGCGGTAGACAGCGTCAAGCTGCGTCACAACGCCGCTGACCCTTCCGTCCTCCAGCAGGACCTCTACGATCATGGCCTGCTTCAGCTCCAGATTCTCCTGCTGCTCCAGCCGATGCTTCATATAGCTCTGGTATGCGCGGCGATCGGCCTGCGCACGCAGAGAATGCACCGCCGGCCCCTTGCCGCGGTTGAGCATCCGATACTGGATGCAGCAGTGATCGGCCGCAATGGCCATCTCGCCGCCGAGCGCATCCAGCTCCCGTACCAAATGTCCCTTGCCCGTTCCGCCGATGGCGGGATTGCAGGGCATATTACCCACTGCATCCAGATTAATGGTGAATACAACGGTTTTCAGTCCCATTCTTGCGCAGGCCAGCGCAGCCTCAATGCCCGCATGTCCCGCGCCGACGACGGCAACCTCATAGCTGCCAGCCTCAAATCTCATGCCGTTTCCGTCCTTTGTGCAAACTGATTGCAAAAATACTCGTATTTTAGATATTATAACAAATCCCACACACTATGACAAGATAAATTTCGCATTTTCGGCATTCTGCTGCATAAAAGCCCCCTGTGCGGATCCGGCATTTCTGCCGCCCGCACAGGGGGACTTCTTCAAATTCTCCGGTTTCATCAGCAGGAACGGACAGCAGAATTTTCTCCCCATCCGCCGCAGGGACTAAAATGCGAAAGCCTTCCGATTCACGCCGGGCACTCCGCGCCGTCAGCTCTCCGACTTCTCTGCAAAGCCGTCAAACAAGCCGTCGTTTGCTTCGGTCCGGATCGTCTCGTCCCTCATACAGGCCTCGAACTGCGCGCGGCTCATTCGCTGGTTCTGCAAAAGGAATGCAACGATTTTTTCTATCTTGTCGTGATTCTCCTTCAGAAGCTGCGTGCACTTTGCATAGGCCGTGTCAATCACATGGCGTACCTCTTCATCGATATCGCCCGCAATTCGTTCGGAATAGGACTTGACCTTTTCGTAATCGCGGCCGATGAACACCTCGCCGTCCGAATCGTAAACCACGCTTCCCAGCTTCTCGCTCATACCGAAGCGCGCAACCATTGCCCGGGCGATCGACGTGACCTGCTGCAGATCCTGCGACGCGCCGGTAGAGATATCGTCCAAAAACAGCTGCTCAGCCACGCGGCCACCCAGCCCTACTATAATGTTTTCATACATCTCATTGCGCGAGACAAATTCCTTTTCCTGCTCCGGCAGGAACACCGTCAGGCCTCCCGCCTTGCCGCGCGGCGTGATGGTGATCTGCTGCACGGGATCGTGCGTCGGCAGATAGTAAGCGGCAACGGCATGCCCCGCCTCATGCACGGCGGTAAGTCGCCGTGCATGCTCCGATACCACGGCGCTCTTCTTTTCCGGCCCGGCCAAAACCTTGAGGATCGCGTCCTCCAGATTGGCCAGCGCTATGGCCGGCTGATTGGCGCGCGCAGCAAGCAGAGCGCCTTCGTTCAGAAGGTTCTCTAAATCCGCACCCGTGAAGCCGCCGGTCGCCCGCGCGATAATCTTGAGATCCACGTCCTCCGCCAGCGGCTTATTCCTCGCGTGCACCTTCAGAATTGCCTCGCGTCCCTGCTGATCCGGCGCGCCGACATAGACCTGCCGGTCAAAGCGTCCCGGCCGCAGCAGCGCGGGATCCAGAATATCCGCGCGGTTGGTCGCCGCCATGACGATCACGCCCTCGTTGCCCATAAAGCCATCCATCTCCACCAGGAGCTGGTTTAAGGTCTGCTCGCGCTCGTCGTGGCCGCCGCCCATTCCCGCACCGCGCCGTCTGCCGACGGCGTCGATCTCGTCAATAAAAACGATTGAAGGCGCGCACTTTTTGGCCTGCTCAAACAGGTCGCGTACGCGGCTTGCACCAACGCCGACATACAGCTCGACAAAATCCGAGCCGGATATGGAGAAGAACTGCACTTGGGACTCGCCCGCAACGGCTCTGGCGATCAGCGTCTTGCCGGTGCCCGGAGGGCCTACCAGCAGCACGCCCTTCGGAATTTTCGCGCCCATGCGCGTATACTTTTGGGGGTCGCGCAGAAAATCTACAATTTCGCGCAGCTCCTCCTTCTCCTCCTCCGCACCCGCAACATCGGCAAAGGTCACACGGCGTCCCTCGCTGCCGGAGCGCGCATTGGCGCGGCTGAACTTGGCGATAACCGAGCCGCCGCTCGATCGGCGCAGAAGAACATACATCATTACAAGCAGAATGCCGCCCATCAGCAGATACGGGATCATGCGCAGATACCACGGCGTCACGCTGTCCGGCTTATAGTCGTAATACTCCAGCGTGCCGTTCTCCTGCTGTTCTGCGATCAAGGCGTCGATTCGCGCATTATATGCATCGTTCGACGGCATTTTGTAGACAATTTCCTTCGTGTCCCGGTAAGGCTCCCTGAGGCAAAGCGTCATTTTCTGATCCTTGACCGTCACGGATTTTACATTCTGATCCTCAAAAAGCGCCACGACCTCCGATGAGGTCAGCGTGATGCCGTCGCGCTCCTCCACAAGGGCACGGATGGCAAACATCAGCGCAAAAATCACCAGACAGTAGAATATTGCGCTTCCAATTCTTGGTTTTTTATTCAAAGGCTACTCCTTCTCGGTGCAAAAAAGAAACCGTCCCGGTTCCCTCAGGCCGTCAAAAAAACTTTTGGGCACGCCGGGGAAACCGTCCCGGTTCCTTTTCCGTTATTCTCCGATTGTTTTCAATCCCGTTCTGTTATCTGCTGTAAACCTCCGGCTTTAAAATGCCGATATAGGGAAGATTGCGATAGAATTCGTCATAATCCAGGCCGTAGCCGACGACAAACTCATTGGGGATCGTGAAGCCGACATAATCCGCAGTGATATCCACCTTGCGGCGCTCCGGCTTATCGAGCAGCGTGCAGATTTTCAGCGAGGCGGGCTTCATCTCCAGCAAATGCTGCTTTACGAATTTCAGGGTCAGGCCGGAATCGATAATGTCCTCTAAAATCACGACATGGCGCCCCTCAATGCTCTGAGAAACATCCTTCGTCATGCGCACCGTGCCGCTTGTGGACGTGCCGCCGCCATACGACGAGCAGCAGAGGAAATCATACTGGCAGGGGATCTGCGTTGCGCGCACCATATCCGTAAAAAACATAACCACGCCCTTCAAGACACCGATAAAAATCGGCTTCTTTCCTGCATAATCCTGCTCCAGCGTCTTGCCCAACTCCTGAATTCTTGCGTGAAGCCGCTCCGCAGAGATCAGCACACGCTCGATGTCACGGTCCATATCCAATCGCCTCTTTCTTTTGTTTTTCAATGGTTATTTTCAAAGCACATTCCGACTGCTCCGCTCTGCGAAGCGCATTGACGCCGATGCCGTAAACAGCCAGCACGCCGTCGTCATCCGCCAGAACCGGCACCTGCTCCCGCTCCCATCGGGGAATCTTGCGGTCGATAAACAGGCGTTTCAGGCTCCTTTGTCCACAGCCGACGGACATCTGGTCGCCAGTGCGGCGTGGGCGAAGTCGAATTATACTTTGGCCTATCATATCATACTTTACAGTAAAAGTGGTAGTACTATTTTCAAAAAAATCGTTTTTTTTCACGAATTCGCAGCGAACCAGCAGCCCGGCCGATGCAACGTACGTTTCTCCCGGGATATTCAGCGGAATTTCCAGCAGCGGCGGCTGCTTTTCCTCTGCAAACAGCACGTCATACGCGCGGCACACCGTCACGCCGGGAAGCTGCGCCTGCCCGGAGGCCGCCTGCGCGGAAAGAAGATGCTCGATCACCGCGCGGTGCGCCGCAGTCGGTTCGCTTACCCCCCACTGCCGCAGCAGGCTCTCGATTGCGCGGCCGCGCACAGGCAGCGGCGCAGAAAGCAGGCAGGTGCAGGAAACACGCCCCTCATCCAGCGCAGCCTTCTCCAGAAGCTCCCGCGCGAGTCCGGACAAAAACGCCTCGTCCTGCCGCAGATACTCCGCCGTCTGCGCTGCCTTTTCAAGCAGTCTCGGGTTTTCCTGCAGAAGCAGCGGCACAACACGCTGCCGCAGCCGGTTGCGCAGACAGCCCGGCTCGAGGTTCGTGCTGTCCTCGCAATAGGGAATCTGCTGCGCCGCGAGATACGCCAGAATCTGCTCTCTGGAAACCGTCAGCAGCGGCCGCACGATTTTCCCGCGTACCGGCGGGATCCCGCGCAGGCCGCGCAGCCCGGTTCCCCGCAGCAGATGCAGGAGCATCGTCTCAAGATGGTCGTTGGCATTGTGCGCCACGGCAATTTTGTCCGCCGGCAGGCCGAACAGGAACGCATAGCGCAGCTCCCGCGCCGCCTGCTCGATGCTCTCACCGTATGCGCGGCTGCGTGCAAGCACGTCGCCGCTTCCCAGATGCAGCGAGATTGCGTGCGCCGCGCAGAAATCGCGAACGAAGCGCTCGTCGCGGTTTGCTTCCTCGCCGCGCAGGCGGTGATTAAAATGCGCCGCCTCAACCGTGATGCCAAGCGCCTGTGCCCTCGTGTGCAGCAGCCATAGCAGCGCCATGGAGTCCGCGCCGCCGGATACCGCGCAGATGACGCGGTCGCCCGGCGCAATCGCGGAAAAATCAGCCGTCATTGTGCTTCCACTCCCGGTCGGCGAAGGTCGTAAACTGCGGCAGCCACTGCAGCTCTACGGTTCCCGTCTCGCCATGACGGTTCTTGGCCACAATGCACTCGGCAACATTCGGCTTCTCCGTGTCTTTATTATAATAGTCGTCGCGGTAGAGAAAAAGAACCTCGTCCGCATCCTGCTCGATCGCACCGGATTCGCGCAGGTCGGAAAGCATCGGGCGCTTATCCGTACGCGATTCGTTGGCACGCGAAAGCTGGGATAGGCAGACCACCGGCACATTCAGCTCCTTAGCCATGATCTTCATGCTTCGGGAAATATCCGAAACGATCTGCTGTCGGTTCTCTCCATAGCTGCTCCGACCCCCGGCCGAGGTCATAAGCTGCAGATAGTCCACCAGAACCAGCCCAAGATTGTCCAGTCGGCGGCATTTTGCATTCATTTCCGCAACGGTGATCGACGGATTATCATCCACGCGAATATCCGTTTTGGCCAGTGCCGCTGCGGCAAGACTGATTTTGTTCCATTCCTCCACCGAAAGCTGGCCGGTCATCAGCTTCTTGTTGTCCACAAAGCTCTCGTTGGAGATCAGTCGCGAGGCAAGCTGCTCACGGGACATTTCCAGCGAGAAAAACGCCACCGTCTTCTGATAGGATTTGGCAACATTGAGTGCAATATTCAGCGCCATAGAGGTTTTGCCCATGCCGGGTCGCGCAGCGATCAGCATCAGGTCGGATTTATTCAGGCCCGCAATCACCCTGTCCAGATCCTTCAGCCCGGTAGACAGGCCGGGAATCGTGCTGTCAGACTGGCTCAGCTCCGCCAGCCGGTCAAAGACCTTGACCAAAACCGTTCCGATGTGCTCTAGGGAATCATCCGAATTTCCCTTGCGCAGGGCGTAGATCTTTTTTTCCGCCGCGCCGAGAATTTCCTGCGCGGTGCCAACGCCCTCATAGACCGATTCGTTGATATCGCTCGCCGCCTGCCCGAGATTGCGCAGGAGCGCCTTATCCCGCACAATGACCGCGTACTGCTTGACGTTCGCCGCCGTCGGCGTGATTTCCATCAGCTGCATCAGGTACTGCGTCGTCGTTTTCTCGTCGTAGACGCCGCGTTCCTTCATTTTGTCCAGCACCGTCACGGGATCGATGACCTGAGAAAAGCTGAACATGGAGTAGATCGTTTCAAAAATGTCCCGGTTCTGCCGCAGATAAAAATCCTCCGGCTTCACAAGCTCCAGCACATCACCAACGCAGCGGCTGTCGATCAGCATCGCACCCAGGACGGACTGCTCCGCCTCCAGCGACTGCGGCGCCTGCCGCGATAGAATATCCTCCATGCTCACACTCCCCCTCTTTGTACAGCGCCGCGCCTAAGCTGCAAAATCACAGCTCGCGGACTTCGATTTTCAGCTCGGCATTGACCTCATAGCCCAGCTTGCAGTGCACCGTGAACAGACCGACCGTCTTAATCGGCTCGTCCAGAACCAGTTTGCGGCGATCCAGCTCGATGCCCTCCTGCTGCTTCAGCGCATCCGCGATCTCCTGCGAGGTCACGGAGCCGAACAGACGGCCTGCGCCGCCGCCCTTTGCGCGTACGATCAGCGTGATTTCACGAAGCCGCTTTTCCGTCGCGACGGCGGCTCCCCGCTCGCGCTGACGGCGCTCCTGCGTCGCCTTGTCATTCATTCGCATGGTATTGATACTGTCCGCGTTTGCCTCGATCGCAACCTTGCGCGGCAGCAGATAATTTCTTGCATAGCCGTCCGAGACCTCGATCATCTGTCCCTTCTTGCCCTTGCCCTTCACATCCTGTTGGAGAATTACCTTCATAGCTTTCGCTCCCTTCTGTTCTTTCGTGCGGATCATTCCGCAAAATACTGGTCAATCGCTGCAATCAGGTCGTCCAAAACCGTCTTGATCGGCTTTCCCTTGACCTGCGCACCGGCCGTTGCGGCATTGCCGCCGCCGCCAAGCGCCTCCAAAATCACCTGCACGTTTGTATCGCAAATAGAGCGTGCGGAGATAATGACCTGATTGTTGTCCGGATACAGGACAAACGACGTCTCGATGCCGGAGATGTTCAGCA
Source organism: uncultured Eubacteriales bacterium (assembly GCA_902465435.1). Classification (GTDB taxonomy): domain Bacteria; phylum Bacillota; class Clostridia; order Oscillospirales; family Oscillospiraceae; genus CABQNH01. The sequence goes on from CABQNH010000005.1 coordinate 39,930, forward strand.
GCTCGTCAGCCGCCTGCGCTGCAATGGTGCGCGAAACCGTGCTCTCGATCGCTGCGATCGCGATGTTATCGCGATAGAGCCGCGACGCCTGAATGATGCGGTAGCGCGCAACCGTAGACTGAAAATCGTTTTGGAACAGGCGCTTGACATCCACCGTGTCCGCACCGAGCCGCCGCAGGAACGCCGCCGCCTCAAAGGTACGGCTGGAGGTGCGCACGCCGAAATTCTTGGTGTCAAGCACAATACCGGCCAGCAGCGCCTCCGATTCCTGCGGAAGGATGTCCGCAGGCTCCACGGCATACTGCAGCAGCTCCGTCACCAACTCGGAGGCGGAGGACGCAAACGGCTCATGCAGATTCATCACGACCTGCTCGATATAATCCGCCGCGCGGCGATGGTGGTCGATCACCGCGACACGGGGCAGCGACTCTAACAGCGGCAGGCATTCGACCTGATCGGGTCGGTTCGTATCTACCACGACGAGCAGACTCTTTGCGTCGGCAAGCAGCAGCGCATCCTCACCGGAAAGGAAGCAGTCCTTGTACTCCGGCAGCTTTTTGAGCTTGGCAAGCAGCGCCTTCGCCGCGTTTTTCTCCCAATCGATCACAATATGCGCGTGCTTTCCGCGCTTGCGGCACAGACACATCACACCGGCCGCCGCGCCAACGGCGTCCAGATCGGCGTTTTTGTGCCCCATAATGAAAATGTGGGACGACTGCGCCACCAGCTCGGACAGGCTCGAGGCCATCACGCGGCTTTTGACCTTTGTACGGCGATCCGTTTCCTTTGCGCGGCCGCCGTAGAAGGAAAAGTTATAGCGATCCTTAATGACCGCCTGATCCCCACCGCGGGAAAGTGCCATTTCAATGGACAGCGAGGCGAAGCTGTAGTCCTCCTCAAAGCTCACACCGTCCTTGCCGAGGCCGATGGAAACCGTCGCGGCAATTCCCGCAGGGTTCGTGACCTCCCGGATGGAATCCAGCAAGGAGAACTTTCCTTCCTCCAGCTTGGCAAGATCCTTCGCCTCCAGCAGGAACAGATAGCGATTGCGCTCCAGACGGCGCAGCAGCGCACCCGCGCCCTGCGTCCACTCGTTGATTTTCGTGTTCAGCGCAGCGTTGAGCGTTGAAATACCGGAGTCCTGTAGATTATTCGTCAGTTCCTCGTAATTATCGATCAAAATGATACCGACGACCGGACGGGAGCGGATATACTCGTCCTTCACATGTAGCAGCTCTGTCATATCCACAAGATACAGCGTCCCGAGCAGCATTCCGCTGCGCGAATCCATATCCCGGACAATATGTCCGAATACCCGATAGCGCCGCCCCTGGATCGCAATATCCTTCGGCGCTTCGGATTTTCCGGAAATCATCCAATCGACGTTAAACTTCGGGATCACATCCTGAATGTTGTTGGCCAGCAGCGTACTGTGGCTGCCGGACAGCTCTGCAAAGCGGTCGTTGTTCCAAACGATCTCCCCATCGCCCAGCTTCACGAGAGCCATGGGAAACGGCATATCTCCCTCGGATGCCGTTTTGAGCGTATCCGTTGCCGTTTGGATGTAATTTGAAATTGCGTTTCTGCGGCGCACGCTGCTGACCGTATAATAGAAAAACAGCAGCGCCGTAATTGCCGTCGCGATGACTGCAAAGGTCAGCTCGCTCCAGACAAACGCACAAACGCACAGCAGAACCATCACGCCGAAGTACAGCGCCATGCTCGGCTGGATCAGTCGGCTGAGTTTCTTGTTCATCGTCCGTTTCCTTCCTTCTTTCCTCGCAAGCGGGGCTATTCTGCTTATATTTTATACATTATAACAAATTCCCCCGCGCTTTTCCACCACAACTTCTGGTGGTACGCAAAAAATTTGCCTTGAAATCCGCGCCCTCCAAAAATATGTATACTTTTTCTCCGTTTTGTGGTATACTCTTTAGTAATGAATAAAATTGGTGTATTTTATTCGCGCAGACGCGCACGAAACAGAACACGCAGCAGATGCAGGCGGTGGTCTCTTGAGGCAGCGAGACAGGGCAGTCTTTCGGGATCGGCGGCTGCCCGGCCTTTGTGCGCACTTTTGCTTTGCATGACACCATAGCCTTTACATACACGTTTTCACATCAGAAAGGAGTCTTTATGGCTGATAAATTAAAAATTATTTCGCTTGGTGGTCTGAATGAGATCGGCAAGAATATGACCGTGCTGGAATACGGCAAGGATATGATCGTCGTGGACTGCGGCATCGGGTTTCCCGAGGACGATATGTACGGCGTGGATCTTGTGATTCCAGACGTCAGCTATCTGGTCAAGAATAAGAACAAGCTCCGCGGCTTCTTCATCACGCACGGACACGAGGACCATATCGGCTCGCTGCCTTATGTTTTGGAGCAGGTCAACGCGCCTGTGCACAGCACGCCGCTTACAAACGGCCTGATCAAACTAAAGCTTGAGGAGCACAACCTGCTCGACGTCGCCAAGCTCCATACGCATACGGCAGGCGACCGTGTTAAGGCCGGCTGCTTTGAGGTGGAGTTCATTCATGTCAACCACTCGATTGCGGATGCCGTAGCCTTTGCCATCCGCACGCCGGTCGGCACGGTTGTCATGACGGGCGACTTCAAGATCGATCCCACTGCCGAAGACGGCATGATGGATCTCGGTCGGCTCGGCCAACTCGGCAAGGACGGTGTTCTTGCGCTGCTCGCCGATTCCACAAATGTGGAGCGGCAGGGCTATACCCCCAGCGAATCCACCGTAGCAGACAATCTGGATCGGCAGTTCAAGGGCTGCAATCAGCGCATTATTGTGACGACCTTCGCCTCCAATATGCACCGCATTCAGGCCATTCTGCAGACCGCCAGCCGCCATGGCCGCAAGGTCGCCGTGACCGGCCGCAGCATGGAGAACATCTTAAAGGTCGCAACGGAGCTGGGTTATCTGAAAGCGCCCGAGAATTCCATCGTCGATATCGCGCAGATCAAAAAGCTGCCGAAGGAGAAGATCGTTATCGTCTCCACCGGCTCTCAGGGCGAAAACATGTCCGCGTTATACCGCATGGCCTTTGCCAGCCACAAGCAGGTGGAGATTCAGCCGGGCGACCGCGTCATCATCTCCGCCTCCGCCATCCCCGGCAACGAAAAAGCAATTTCCCGCATCATTAACGAGCTGTACCGGAAGGGCGCGGACGTGATTTATGACAAGTTAGAGGGACTGCATGTCTCCGGCCACGCCTGTCAGGAGGAGCTGAAAATCGTGCATGCGCTGTGCAAGCCGAAGTTTTTCATTCCGGTGCACGGCGAGCAGCGCCATCTGCATAAGCACGCACAGCTCGCACAGGCAATGGGCATGCCCGCGAAAAACATCTTCATTTCCGACCTTGGCAGAATTCTGGAGCTGACTGCGAAGACCTGCAAATTCACCGGAAACGTTCCGGCCGGGAGAATTCTGGTGGACGGCGAGGGCAATGTCGGCAATGTCGGCCCCGTGGTGCTGCGCGACCGCAAGCATTTGGCCGAGGACGGCATGATCGTCGTCTGTGTGAATCTCTCCTCCGAGGACGGTTCCATTCTGACCGGTCCGGATATCATCACGCGCGGCTTCGTTTACGTCAAGGAGTCGGAGGATCTGATGGATGCGCTGAAAATCATTGCAACCGCCTCGATCGAGTATTGCCGCGAGCGTAAGATCTCCGACTGGGCAACGATCAAGGCAACCATGAAAAACGATCTTTCGACCTTCCTTTACAAAAACACCCGGCGAAATCCCATGATCCTGCCGGTTATCATGGAAATCTGATTCAGAAGCTGTGCCGACAAACGGCGCCCGGCCGCGCGCCGGAAGTTTTTCTGGCGCACGGCTGGGCAACTCTAAAAAGCCTGAACGTTGGTTCCTGCGGCAATAGAAAACAGGGCTGCCTCAAAAAGATTCGAAAGGATCCTTTGAGGCAGCCCGTTTCTATTCTGTTCCTTTTAATGGGCAGGCGCCCCTCCGGTACGCGCCTTGCGCGCAAAAGGCGGCTCCTGCCGATTTTCTCAGCAGCTTCCCATCAAGCTTTTTTCAAAGACGATCTCGTCATAGCCGGTCGCTGCGTCCTGCTCCACACCGAAGCGCCAGCCGTCCAGAACGCCGAGCACCAGCTCACAGGTGGTGTTGACCACGCAGCCCGGCACAAGATGGCCGCCGACGGTAGACAAGTCCTCCTTGGACAGCGCAATATGCAGATGGCAGCGCGCCGCGCTGACCGTTCCGTTCAGAGAAACGATCTCACACGGCTCCGAAATAGTACGAAGCGTCACACCGCTTACGTCGCGCACCCGGGCGCAGGACACGCAGCCGACGGCCGACAGCACAACCCCTGCCGCGATTTGCTCGCGCTCGGCCAGCGCGCGGATCGCGAGCAGCAGACCCTCTCCGCGATGAAGCCGCAGGCAAACCGTCCTCATGCCAGCTCTTCCGGGACGGCGAGCAGACTGTCGCCGCGCAGGTGGTGCTGAATGCGATTATTGAGCATATCGAGCGCCACAAGATTCTTGCCGCCGCCGACTACAATCATATCCGCATTCTTCTTGCTCGGCTCAACGAACATTTCATGCATCGGCTTGACCGTAGCGAGGTACTGCTCCAGCACCGACTCCAGACTGCGGCCGCGCTTGGCAACGTCGCGCTTAATACGCCGGATGAGGCGCACATCCGCATCCGTATCGACGAAGATCTTGATGTCCATTTCGTCGCACAGCTCTTTATTCTGGAAAATCAGGATTCCCTCCACGATGATCACCGGGCGCGGCTCTACAACAGTGAAATCCGTACCACGATTGTGAATGCTATAATCGTAAACCGGGCACTTGATGGACTGTCCCGCCTTCAGCATCCGCAGATGGTCGATCATCATATCGGTTTCAAAGGCATCGGGGTGGTCATAGTTGAGCTTACTGCGCTGCTCGTAGGGCAGCTCGTCGTGCGCACGATAGTAATTATCGTGGCTGAGAACAGAAATGTCGTTCTGGAAACGCTGCATAAGGTTTTTCATCAGGGTGGTCTTTCCGCTGCCGCTTCCGCCGGCAATTCCGATTACAATGATATCCTGCATCAATTCGTACTCCCCAAGCCTAAGCTTTTCTCCCGAAATGCCCTGATTCATCCGACCACGCAGGAGGCAGAAGCCTTTGCCGAAGGATCGGCAAAGCGTCAGCGTAAATCCGCACGCCTACGGGCTTTTGACCCGGTGGACCGACACAAAAACTGCCGCGCCGCGATCCGCGCATTCAGAGCATTTCCTTGTTCACTTTTCTCCAAGAAACCGCCAAAGAACCCCCAACGGCAGTCGGCGGATCCTTTCCGCCAAGGCCGCAGCCGGAAACACATAAAGCATTCGGTCTTTCCGTATTCTCCAAGTCCTGCTTTCACGAAAAACGCCCGGCAACCACCCCGGTTGATTCCATCGGTCGCTCTCAAACCCCATAGAAACGGGCAAACACCGCCGCAAAGCAAACTCCGACCGTACCGTTTCGCCGGAATGCCGCCGAAACGGCGGCCTCAACGTGTCTAATTATAGCAAAAAAAGTGCCCGTAGGCAAGGCCTACGGACACTTTTTTCAGTTTGGTCAATGCCGTCAACGCTGACCCTTATCGTAAGGAATACCCTCTGCTTTCGGAGCGCGGGACTTCTTGGAGGTGAAGGCCAGCACGATCAGGGAGATAATGTAGGGCAGCATATTGTAAACGCTGCTCGGCAGACCCAGATCATAGAGGAAATCAATGCCGATATAGGTATTGGACAGTGCGCGGAAGAAGCCGAAGAGCAGCGCCGCCAGCGCAATGTTGATCGGTTTCCAGGAGCCGAAGATCATAACGGCCAGAGCCAAGAAGCCAAAGCCTGCCACGCCGACTTCAAACTTCCACAGCGAAACGCCTGCCAGAATGTAGCAGATACCGCCGAGACCGCCGAGTGCGCCGGAGATCATAACACCGGCATAGCGCATCTTGCGAACGTTGATACCGACAGAGTCCGCCGCCTGCGGATGCTCGCCGCAAGCCATCAGGCGAAGGCCGAAGCGCGTCTTATACAGCAGGACGAAGGCAAAGACCAGAGCCAGTACGGCCACGACCATGAACCAGTTAAACTCAAACTTGCCGAAGTAATGGATGAACGCTTTTCTCTGCGTCTCGTAGTGAATCTCAGACGAAACGTCGTTGGGGTTTGCCGCAGTGTTGATTGCCTTGACGATAACCGTAGAGGTAGCCGTTGCAAAGAGGTTCATTGCCGTACCGACAATTGTCTGGTCGGCATTGAAATTGATTGCGGCAACTGCAAGCATCAAGGAATAGATCACGCCCGCAACAATTGCGCAGAGCATAGTGAGGATCACCATGACGCCGCCCGGAAGAGACGGCCCAAGATAGCGCATGCAAAGCGCGCCGCCGAGCGCACCAAGAACCATGATGCCTTCCAGACCGAGGTTGATGACGCCGCTATGTTCGGAAATACAGCCGCCCAGTGCAACCAGAAGCAGAATGGAGGCGAAGATTAATGTATACTGAATTAATAATGTCATTGTACCTTTCCTCCCTCGTGATTGGATTCTGCGGCTGCTTTCATCGCATGAAGCTTCTTTTCCTCTCTGGCGTCCAGACGGGCATTCAGGAACTGCTTCAGGAACAGCACGAATGCGCACAGATAGATGATCAGGGAGGAGATAAAGTCAGAAATCTGAGAGCAATACAGGGACTTGTTGACGAACGCGCCGCCGTTCGTGATGTGCTGAATGAAATAGGAAGAGAAGATGCAGCCGATCGGGTTCAGGCCGCCGAGGAAAGCTGCCGCGATGCCGTTGAAGCCCATGCTGGGGACAGCCGCTTCCGTGCACTTCCACTGCTCGAAGCCGGTCAGGTAGTACAGGCCGGCAGCCATACCGGCGATGCCGCCTGCAATCACCATCGTGACGATGATGTTCTGCTTTTCCTTCATGCCGCAATACTTGGCCGCATTGCGGTTCGAGCCGGTCGCCTTCAGCTCGTAGCCAAACTTCGTCTTATTCAGGACAACCCAGACGAGCACGGCCATCAGAATCGCGATCGGAATTGCAACGGTAACGAAGTCGTTGTTGCCGAAGTGCTTTCCCAAGCCCATGCTCGGAAGCATCGCCTTGCGGTTGTTGTTCACGAGGCTGAAGGTATAGGGGCTGGTGCCCTCCTTCACGGTCGTCAGCAGCATGTTGACCGCATACAGGCCGATCCAGTTGAGCATGATGCCGGAAATAACAACATTCACGTTGCAGAATGCCTGCAGGATGCCGGTCAGGGAGCCCCAAACCGCGCCTGCAACGATTGCCATGATCAGGCAGACATACCACGGGGAATGGAAATGCAGAGCGAAATACAGCGCCGCGCCGCAGCCGACGGTGTACTGGCCGGCCGCGCCGATATTGAACAGGCCGACCTTGTAAGCAAAGAGGATGGACAGCGAGCAAAGAACCAGCGGAGCGGTCTTAACCAGCGTATTGCCCAGGTTCTTCATGCGGAGCTTCTCGATCTTAAAGGTCAGGAAGTTCTTCGCGACAGCGGTGATTGCCTCTCCCGCGCCCTTGGAGTTGATAAGGAGAAGCACAACGTAGCCGACGAGCATACCAATGATAATGCACAAAAGAGAGGCAAGAATCGATTGCAGTCCGGGGTTACGCAAAGGGGATTTTTTATTGTTCAGCATACTTTACCCTCCCTTTTTGCGCCGGCCATGTAGAGGCCAAGCTCTTCAACGGTAACCTTCTTCGGGTCAAACTCGCCGACGATCTCGCCCTCGTACATTACGAGGATGCGGTCGGAGAGATCCATGACCTCGTCCAGCTCCAGCGAGACAAGCAGAACCGCCTTGCCCTCATCACGCTGCGCCACGATCTGCTTATGAATGTACTCGATTGCGCCGACGTCCAGACCACGCGTGGGCTGCACTGCAATCAGCAGCTCCGGATCCTTGTCGATCTCGCGGGCAACGATCGCCTTCTGCTGGTTGCCGCCAGACATAGCGCGCGCGACGGTCACAGGACCCTGACCGGAACGAACGTCATACTGCTCGATCAGGCGATTTGCATAGTTGCGGATATTCTTGCGGCGGAGGAAGCCGAAGGAATCGGTGAATTCCGGCTCAAAATATCTCTGCAGGATCAGATTGTCTTCCAGCGTATAATCCAGAACCAGGCCGTGCTTGTGACGATCCTCCGGAATGTGGCTCATGCCCATCACGCTGCGTGTACGGATAGGCGCCTTCGTAATGTCCTTGCCAAGCAGATGGATCGATCCGGACTTGAGCGGCTCCAGACCGGACAGGCCGTAAACAAACTCCGTCTGACCGTTGCCGTCGATGCCCGCGATGCAGACGATCTCGCCTGCGCGAACCTGCAGGGAAACATCCTTGACCGCATTCTTCTTATGCACCTTCGATGCAACCGTCATATTCTCCACATCGAGGATCACATCACCGGGATGGCTTTCGCCCTTTTCAACATGGAAGTTGACGTCGCGGCCGACCATCATGGATGACAGCTCCTCCATCGTAGTGTCCGCCGTATTGACCGTGCCGATGTACTTGCCCTTACGCAGGACAGTGCAGCGGTCGGCAACCTCCATGATCTCATTGAGCTTGTGCGAAATGAAGAGGATGGACTTACCCTCGGCGGCAAGGTTCTTCATGATCTGCATCAGCTCTTCGATCTCCTGCGGCGTCAGAACGGCCGTCGGCTCGTCGAAGATCAGGATCTCATTATCCCGGTAGAGCATCTTCAGAATTTCGGTACGCTGCTGCATACCGACCGTGATATCCTCAATGACCGCGTCGGGGTCGACCTGAAGGCCATACTTATCCGACAGGGCAATGACCTTTGCGCGTGCCTCTTCCTTCTTCAGGAAACCGTACTTGTTCGGCTCAACACCCAAGATGATATTGTCCAGAACCGTGAAGCATTCGACCAGCTTAAAATGCTGGTGCACCATGCCGATGCCGAGGTCGTTGGCATCGTTCGGGTCATTGATCTGAACAACCTCGCCATCCTTCTTAATGACGCCCTCTTCCGGATGATACAGACCGAAGAGAACCGACATCAAGGTGGACTTACCAGCACCGTTTTCGCCCAGCAGCGCGTGAATCTCGCCATGCTTTAATTGCAGCGTAATATTATCGTTTGCAATAATGCCGGGAAATCTCTTGGTGATGTTAAGCATCTCAATGGCATATTGATTTTCCAATCTTAACTACCTCCCATGTTGTATAAATTGGCCACCCGCCAGTATTATACCTTATTATACTATAGAACTCCATAAAATACAAAGAGTTTTTTTTAGTTTTTTTATGATTTTTATCAAATGTTGCGAGAATTTTCCTGCGTGTCCGACCGCCGTGCAGTAATCGGACGCGCAGCCTCTTCCAATTCGCCGCTGCGCCGCGGCGCACTTCCGCACGATTCTCCTCTCCCTGCCCTGCCATCTGCCGGACCGATGTGCTTTCCCGCGCGGCAGTAAGCGCATTGTGTCGGGATCGGTCGGTGCGTGTCAGCCGCTCGGAACCATTTGAAGGCTTTTTTACAAAAAAGGACGGGCAAAAAGCCCGTCCTTTCGTTGTCGCGTAAAGAACTTCGATGAGAAGAAATTACTTGATGTTGCCCAGATCGTTGACCGTGATGGTCGTCGTCGGCATAGCGGTGGTGTCGTTGGAGACAGTCACTTCGCCCTTGAACATCTTAGCGACCAGCTCGAGGTAGTTGTCATGCGTGAAGCTGTCGTCGAACTGCGTGGTCTCAGGAATCGCAACGTAGTTCTCAGCAGGATCTTCGGAGACGAGGCCAAGGGTCTCAACCTTGTGTGCGTACTTATCCCATGCGCCCTCGATGGTGAGGTCGGTCAGAGCGGTCTTAACGGTAGCTGCCAGACCCTTCATTGCGGAGGTGACAGTCATGCCTTCGCCGTACTTGCCATCAATGTTGAAGCTCTGGTCGACGTCAACGCCGATCACCTTAGCGCCATCAACCTTCTGAGCAGCCTCGCAGACGGAGGTGAAGATGCCGCCGCCGCAAGCGAAGGTGACTTCCACGTTCTTCTGCTGATAGATGGTGTCCATGTAAGCGGTGATGTCCGCATCGCCGAAGAACTGGTTGCCATAGAAGTACTCGATGGTGACCTGATCAGCAATGTTCAGCTCGACTGCAGCAGCGTCAGCACCCTGAACGAAGCCGTAGCCATAGCGGATAACAGCAGGAACTGCCATGCCGCCGCAGAAAGCGAGGTGCTTGTAGCCCAGCTTCACTGCTGCGTAGCCAGCCATGTAGCCAGCCAGCTCTTCCTGGTAAACAGCGCACCAAACGTTGTCGCTGACGTGCGGCTCGTTGCTTGCGTCGATGAGCTCGGTACGGTTGCCGTTCTCGTCGTGGTTGTAGAAGGAATCCTCAAGGTCATACTCAGAGACGTCCAGGCCGATGAACTTGACATCGGGATATTCGTCCTGAACAGCGGTGATGGTGCCAGCGAAAGCGTAGCCAGGCATAACCATGACGTTGTAGCCTTCGTTGACAGCAGCCTCGACCATTGCAACACGCTCAGGCGTGGAGTCGCCGGTCGGCTTGTAGTAGGTGAAGTCCAGACCATTCTCTTCGCAGAAAGCCTTGCAAGCTTCGTAAGTAGTCTGGTTGAAGGACTGGTCGGTGATATCGCCGTAGTCGGTGATCATCGCGATTCTGTAGGATTTGTCAGCGGTCTTTGCAGGATCGGTCACAACAGGCTCTTCGCCGGTTGCAACGGGCTCGTTGGTAGCCGGTGTCGTATCATCGGCCTTCTTGTCATCCTTTTTGCAGCCTACGAACAGGCAGGCAACCATTGCGAGGACAAGAATGAGAGCTAAGAGTTTCTTCATTTTGTATTTACCTCCAAATGATTTTGTTGATCGGCCTCATGCCGTCAGATACATTCTCGCACAAATCTTGCGAAAAATCAACCATATATTAAAATTTTGTTAAATATAGCTAAAATCAGCCCCCTAAATCCTCCGGAGAAAAGCTTGCAGGTAGTACTTCTGACAAAGTCATGACCAAATACTCGTCGTTTGCCTTTCCGAAGATTACCTTGAAATCCTTCTTGCAGAATTCCTGCATGACCTGACGGCAGATGCCGCAGGGCGAGGCATAGTTTTCCGGCTCCGTTCCGGTCGGCCCGCCGACGACCGCGATCGCGGTAAAGTCGCGCTTGCCGTCGTAGACCGCCTTGAAAAATGCGGTGCGCTCGGCGCAGTTCGTCGCGCCGAAGGATGCGTTTTCAATGTTGCAGCCCTGATAGACGCTGCCGTCCGCGCAGAGAAGCGCCGCGCCAACGGAAAAATTGGAATACGGGCTGTAGGAGTGAAGTCTCGCCTGCCGTGCCATTTCAATCAGCTGCAGTTCCGTCATAGGGATACCCTCCTTACCTTAATTACAAAATTTCCTTGACAAGGCTCTTGCCTTCCGTCGAAAGCTTAACATCCAGCAGCTCGCAGATTGTCGCGGCAATCGTGCCGAAGCAATCGCGCGTACCAAGATTGCCCGGCTTGACCTGCTGGCCGAGGATCACGAGCGGCACATACTCTCTCGTGTGGTCGGTCGTTCTGAGGTAAGCAGGGTCGCAGCCGTGGTCGGCGGTAATCATAACAAGATCGTCTTTTCCCATCTTCTCCATGAATTTGGGAAGCCAGGTGTCGAACTCCGTCAGCGCATTGGCGTAGCCGTCGATATTGCGGCGGTGGCCATAGAGCATGTCAAAGTCCACAAGGTTGATGAAGCACAGGCCGTGGAAATCGCGGTCGGCATAGCCCATCGTCTTGTTGAGGCCGTCGGCATTGCCCTTGGTGTAGATGAATTCCGTGTCGCCGTGACCAGCAAAAATATCGTGGATCTTGCCGACGGCGATGGAGTCCAGTCCCTTCTTGGAGATGGCGTCGAGCATAGTTTCCTTCGGCGGCTCAAGCGAGAAGTCATGCCGGTTTGCCGTGCGGGTAAAGCCGTCCTTCTCATTGCCGATGAACGGGCGGGCGATTACGCGGCCGACGCCGTGCTTGCCGGTGAGGATCTTTCTTGCAATGCGGCAGTATTCATACAGCTTTTCGGGCGGGACGATATCCTCGTGCGCCGCGATCTGGAATACGGAGTCGGCGGAGGTATAAACGATCAGGTCGCCCGTGCGCATATGTTCTGCGCCGTACTTGGCAATGACCTCCGTGCCGGACCAGGGCGCATTGGCCAGAACGCCGCGGCCGGTCTGCTCGCGGAAGGGCTTCAAGACCTCCTCCGGGAAGCCGTTGGGATAGGTCGGCAGCGGATTCGGCGATACGACGCCCGCGATCTCCCAGTGGCCGATCGTGGTGTCCTTTCCGGCGGACAGCTCCTTCAGGCGGCAGACTGCGCCGTTGGGGTTTGCCTCCTTCGGCAGGTAGTCCACGCCGTCCATATTGCCGAGACCGGCCTTGAGCAGATGCGGGACGGAGAACTTCTTTGAGGTGGAGCAGCTTTTCAGCGTGTTGACGCCGAAATCGCCGAAGGACGCCGCATCCGGCATTTCGCCGACGCCGCAGGAATCAAGGACAAACAAGAAAATGCGTTTCATGATATAGGGATCTCCTTTCGATGGTGATAACCCCATCGCGCCATACGGCCGTATTGGGGCAATTGCCGCAATCCTTTCGATTGCGGCAAATTGACAGGCAAACATTACTTTTCAAGCTTGAGGGCGGTCTCCAGAGCAATGCCCATCATCTCGGTGAACGAGGTCTGACGCTCGGAAGCGGGCAGAGACTCGCCGGTCAGCATATGGTCGGACACGGTGCAGAGACACAGTGCGTTCTTCCCGGCGCGCGCCGCGTTCATGTAAAGGCCGGCGGCCTCCATCTCGCAGGCCATAACGCCCATGCGGATCCACGCGGGAACCGTCTGCAGAACCTCCGGCACGCCGTCGTCGTCATTATAGAAGTTGTCGGTGGACAGAACGTTGCCGACATGGAAGGTCGCGCCCGCCTCGCGGCAGGACTTCACGGCGGCGTCGAGCATCTCAAAGGAAGCGATCGGCGCGAAGGTGCCGTTCAGGTGGAACTGGTGTGCAAAGTTCGAGTCGGTGCAGGCGCCCTCGGCAACCAGAATGTCGCGGACATGGATATTGGGGTTGATGGAGCCGGCGGAGCCGATGCGCATGATATTGCGGACGCCGTAGGCATTGTACAGCTCATAGGAATAGATGCCGATTGAGGGAATGCCCATGCCGGAGGCCATGACGGAAATCTTCATGCCCTTGTAGTAGCCGGTATAGCCCTGCACGCCGCGCACGTTATTGACAAGGCGGATGTTTTCCAAAAAGTTCTCTGCAATAAACTTGGAGCGCAGCGGATCGCCCGGCATCAGCACGGTCTGGCCGAAATCATCGGGTGTCGCGTTGATATGAGGAGTCGGATAGTTCATAATGGTTCCCCTTTCAAATATTGAAATACAAAATTATTTTACCTTCCGGTGCTCACGGATATTGCGGATCCAGCACCTGTGGCACATTGCGGTATAGCAGTCGTTTCCGCCGAGCAGAAGCTGCGCGCCGTCCGTCACGACGTAGCCATCTGTGTCGATGCGGGCGTTGACGGTCGCCTTTCGGCCGCAGTCGCACATGGTTTTGATCTCCGTGATCGTATCGGCGATCTCAAACAGGCGGCGGCTGCCGTCAAACAGGTGCGCCGTAAAGTCCGTCCGAAGGCCGAAGCAAAGGATCGGGATATCATGCTCGTCCACAATACGGCGCAGCTGATCGATCTGCTCCGCCGTCATGAACTGGCATTCATCGACAATGATGACGTCCACCTTGTCCCGATTTTCATAGAGCGAGACAAGATCCGCCTGCGGAGAAACGACCTCGGCGGGTGCCTCCAAGCCGATGCGGCTGCGCAGAATGATCGCGCCGTCGCGCTGATCTGCGGAAGGCTTGATCAGCCAGACGCGCAGGTTGTTTTCTTCATAATTATATTTTGTGATGAGCGCCTGCGCCGTCTTGGACGAACCCATCGCGCCATATTTGAAGTACAGCTTTGCCATTGCGATACCTCCGCATTCTGACTTGGGATTTTATTATATAAGATTTTTTTGTTTTCTGCAACCAAAACTATTTTTGGAACGGGAAAAAGCAAAAATTTGTTGCTTTGCAACAGATTTCGCGGCAAATTTTTTGCAAAAACGACCACGCAGACGCGGATTTTCTTTGACAATCCGTCCAGAACGGCGTATACTAAGAAAAAATATGTCTCGGCCCCAGCCGATCTGAGAGGAGCTTCCTTATGCATTTTGAGCACGAGCACGACCACGAGCATACCCACGAGCACACGCATGACGGCGTGACGCATACGCATGCGCACACCCACGAGCATCCCCATGACCATGCGCATTGCCAATCCGATTGCTCCGCCTGCGGCGGCTGCAGCCCGATGGATGAGCTGAAGGCTATGATGAAATACATGGTCGGCCACAATGCCGCCCACGCACGCGAGCTGGCGGAGCTGGCAAAGCAGCTGGATGATGCCGGAAACAAGACCGCCTATGAGCAGGTCATGCTGGCCGTCTCCGATTTTGAGAAGGGCAATCTGCGGCTCTCGACCGTTTTGGCCTCGATGGAATAACGCCGCATCCCGCTTTTCCTGTTTAGGGGGGCCCAAAGCAGAAGGTCTCTGCAGGAGCCGTTTTGCTTTTCAAAAATCGCCTTTGCAGTTTCCCGGCGGCGCGCACTGTCCGATTGCTCGAACGGCACGGGGCTCTGCCGCAAAATAATAAAATACGCTTTCTAAAAGGGAAATATAGCGGCAGGAGTCACAACGTCATTGTGATTCCTGCCGCTAAAACACTATTTTGAACAGATTGCTTTGCAGCACTGCGCTTTTTCATGTGTCCATTTCTCTTTTGGAATTTCAAGCAGTCGGCACTTGCACTTACCGTTTTTTTACTTCCTTTTAGGGCGCTCTCGGCTGTTCGCTGACGCCGCGCCAAGGCGCATTTTGTCCCATTTCGCGGAAAAACATCCCCCCGGGGGGCTTGCGCGCACAAAGTGCGGTATGCTTTAATAAACGCAGCCGGAGCGCCCGGCTTTTTTCGCGAAAAATGCACATTGACAGTCTGTGTCCCCGGTCTGTCTGGCCACAGGCCGGGGACGGCGCCCAATCAAACCGCAAAAGAAGGACAGGCGCTTTTGTATTATACGCCTGCCTGTCCGAAAAGGAAAGGAAAAATAGGATCATGATGAAAAAAACTGCACTTCTGCTGCTGGCGCTGACGCTTCTGCTGTCGCTTGCCGCCTGCGGCAAAAACGACACGGCCGGAGACTCCGGTACGACGCTGGTCTACGGCTCGGCCGACTACACCCGAATCAATCCCGCCATGGACGAGCATTGCGAGATCAATCTGCTGCTCTTCAACGGACTGACCGCACACGATGAAAACAACCAGATCGTCCCCGGCCTTGCCGAGCGCTGGGACTATGACGAGGAAGGCTGCACCTACACCTTCTATCTGCGCGACGGTATCAAGTGGCACGACGGCGAGCCGTTCACGGCCGCAGACGTCAAGTTCACCATTGAGGCGATCATGGACCCCGAAAACGGCTCGGAGAATGCGCCGAACTACGAGGATGTGCAATCCATCACCGCACTGGACGAGCACACCATCCGCTTCCAGCTTGCCGCGCCGAACGTCGCCTTTCTGGAATACATGACCATGGCGATCCTGCCGCAGCACCTGCTTGAAGGCGAGAACATGCAGGAATCCGCCTTCTTCCGTGCGCCCGTCGGCACGGGGCCTTACCGGCTCGAGAGCTGGGATGTCGGCCAGTCCATCGTACTGGTCAAAAACGAGGATTACTATCTCGGCGCGCCCAAAATCGACCGGGTGATTTTTAAAATCGTAACGGACGATAACGCGCAGGCCGTTCAGCTTGCGAACGGCGAGCTGGATCTTGTGCTGCTCGACCCGAAAAACGCAAAAGGCTTTTCCGGCAAGAGCGGCTACACCTGCTACGATATGACCACCGCCGACTACCGCGGCATTCTGTTCAATTTCTGGAACGACTATTGGACAGAGAATCGCGATCTGATCCCCGCGGTCTGCTATGCCATTGACCGGCAGGCAATCATCGACGCCGTCCTGTTAGGGCAGGGTATGCCGGCCTACAGCCCGCTCCAGCGAAACGAATACTGCTGCGAGGCGATCGAGCACTACGACTACAGCCCGGAAAAGGCAAGAGCCGTTCTGGAAAATGCCGGCTGCACCATGGGCGAAAACGGCTATTATACGCGAAACGGCGAGGAAATCGGCTTTGTGATCAGCGTCATGTCCGGCGAGCAGGATCGTATTGATATCGCGCAGGCTGCTGCACAGCAGCTTTGCGAGGTCGGCATTCACTGCACGGTAGAGATTCCGGCGCAGATGGACTGGGGCGGCCAGATGGCCTGCCTGATCGGCTGGGGCAGCCCCTTCGACGCAGATGACCATACCTATAAGGTATTCGGCACGGACAAGGGGGCAAACTATTCGGGCTATTCCAACGAGAAGGTTGACGAGGCCTTAACGCTTGCCCGCCAGACCTCCGACTCCGAGGCGCGGCGCGATGCCTATGCACGCTTCCAGCAGGCGCTTGCGGAGGATCCCGCCTATGCCTTCATCTGCTATATTGACGCAAACTATGTGGCAAAATCTACGATCCACGGCATTTCCGCCGATACGGTGCTTGGGCATCACGGCGTCGGCATCTTCTGGAACATTCAGGACTGGACGATAGAGGACTGACATATTCCTGACGAAATCGGCAGATGTGAATTGCGATTGGAACGCAGAATCCGCAAAAAACGACTTCCCATCTTGACAGATATAAAGTCGATCGACCGGTCGGCTTGACTGTCCTGCGAATGCCGCAGCAAAAAAGCAGGAAAGGAGCGCACGCATGGCCGCACTGTTAGAGGTTAAAAACTTATCCGTCAGCTTTTTTACGCCCATGGGCGAGGTGCAGGCGGTGCGCGACGTCAGCATTTCTCTGGAGGCGGGAGAAATTCTCGCCGTTGTCGGCGAATCCGGCTGCGGAAAAAGCGCGCTCTGCAAAAGCATCCTGCGGCTGCTGCCGCCCTCGGCGCGCCGAAAGAGCGGCCGCATTTTCGTTGAAGGCCGCGACATCACAGACTGCCCTGAGCGGCAGATGCGGCAGCTTCGCGGCAGCCTGTTCTCCTTTGTGCCGCAGGACCCCATGACCGCGCTTGACCCGGCCATGCCCGTCGGCGCGCAGATTGCCGAGGCGATCACCGCGCACGAGCGCGGCCTCTCCTGCCGCGCCGTGCGGGCACGCATCTGCGAGCTTTTGACGCTCGTCGGCATCGACCGTCCGGAGGAACGCAGCAGGCAGTACCCCCACCAGCTTTCCGGCGGGATGCGCCAGCGCTGCGTTATGGCTGTCGCTCTGGCCGGTCGGCCGCGCATTCTCTTTGCCGACGAGCCGACCACAGCGCTTGATGTGACGATTCAGGCGCAGATTCTGGAGCTTCTGCGCCAGATCCGGCAGGAGCTGGGCACGGCAAGCGTACTCGTCACGCACGACCTCGGCGCAGTCGCGCGGGTGGCCGACCGTGTTGCAGTCATGTACGCCGGGAAAATCGTGGAAATCGGCACGGCGGAGGAAATCTTCTACGATCCGCGGCACCCCTACACATGGGCGCTGCTGCGCTCGCTTCCGGCACGCGCGCATGGCCAAAAAACGCTTCCGACCATTCCCGGTATGCCGCCGACGCTGCTCTCTCCGCCAAAAGGAGACGCCTTTGCCTGCCGCAACGAATACGCGCTTGCGATCGACTATCAAACGCCGCCGCCGATGTTCCGCGTCAGCGACACGCACTATGCCGCGACGTGGCTGCTCGATCCGCGCGCGCCGAAAATCACGCCGCCCGGAGGGACTTTTCATGGAATCTGACGAACTTCTCAGTCTGCGCCATGTGACGCACCGCTTTCCTGTGGGCAGAAGGCAGACCATCCTTGCACTGGATGACGTCTCCTTTTCGCTGCGGCAGGGCGAAATTTTCGGTCTGGTTGGCGAATCCGGCTCCGGAAAATCCACCGTGGCCCGCTGCGTCATGGGACTTTACCGTCCGGACAGCGGAAAAATTCTGTTTGACGGGATCGACCTGAGCGACCGTTCGGCCTGCCGCGCCAACCGCAAGCTGCTTACGACCGCCCGGCAGATGATCTTTCAGGATTCCGACTCCAGCCTGAACCCGCGGATGCGCGTCGTCGACCTCATCACGGAGCCGCTCAAGATCCACCGTATCACACCGCCGCGCGGAAGCTTCCGCGCCGAAGCGGAATTTCAGATGTATTACGTTGGGCTGGACGCGCAGTATCTTGACAAATACCCGCATGAGCTGTCCGGCGGTCAGCGCCAGCGCGTCGCGATCGCGCGCGCACTGACGATGGAGCCGAAGCTCCTTGTGGCGGACGAGCCGATTGCCTCCCTCGACGTCTCCATTCAGGCGCAGATCGTCAATCTTTTCCGGCATCTGCAGCAGGAGCACGGCTTTTCCTTTCTGTTTATTGCGCACGACCTGTCCATGGTGGAATTCCTCTGCGACCGCGTCGGCGTAATGTATCGCGGCAGGCTGGTCGAGGTTGCGCCGACAAAGGCGCTGTTTGCAGACCCGCAGCACGCCTACACGCAAGCCCTTCTCTCTGCAATGCCCGTTGCCGACCCGCGCCGGGCGCGTGCACGCGTTCTGACGCCGCCCGCTCCGGTGCCGGAGCGGCTCGGCGGTCAGCTTACGGAGGTCGCGCCGCAGCACTTTGTACTTCAGGATGGGGGGACGGATTCATGAAACGTGCACGCCGTTTCGGGAAGCAGCTTCTTGCTTTCTTCCTGAGCATTCTCCTTTTGTCCGTGCTCGTCTTTACCGTCTCCCGGCTTGCGCCGGGGGATCCGCTCGTCTCTTATTACGGCGACCGCGTGGAGAAGATGTCGCCCGAGGAACGCGCATGGGCGCAGGAGCGGCTGGGGCTGAACGATTCGATCCCCACGCAGTATATCCGCTGGCTGCGCTGCGCGCTGCACGGCGACTTCGGCATCTCCTATAAATATAAGATGGACGCGGGCGCCGTCATTGTCAGCCGACTCGGCAATACCCTGCTTCTCGGCGGGCTTGGCTTCCTGCTTCTTTTCTTTCTTTCCATTGGGCTGGGACTTCTCTGCGCACGGCGGGAGGACGGTTTGCTTGACCGCACGCTCTGCAAGCTTGGCGCGATCACCAGCTGCATTCCCGAGTTCTGGCTTTCGCTCCTGTTGATTCTGGTTTTCTCCGTTTCGCTGCGCTGGCTGCCCAGCTCCGGTGCTTACGCCGTCGGGAAGCAGCACGATCTGCTCGACCGCGCCGTGCATCTCATCCTGCCGCTGACCGTCGTTGTGCTCAGCCATCTCTGGTACTATGCCTATCTGATCCGCAGCCGCATTCTGGAGGAGCTGAGCACCGACTATGTACTGCTGGCCAAAGCGAAGGGGCTATGCGGCCGGCGGATCCTGCTGCGCCACTGCCTGCGCAATGCTCTGCCCGCTTATCTGAGCATAATGGCAATTTCCGTGCCGCACATTCTCGGCGGGACCTATGTCGTGGAAGCGGTTTTCTCCTATCCCGGCATCGGCACGCTCGCCTATGAGAGTGCGCGCTATCAGGATTATAATCTTTTGATGCTTCTGAGCCTTCTGTCCGGCGCACTCGTGATCCTGTGCAATCTGCTCGCGCAGAGCCTCAGTAAGCGGCTCGACCCACGAATGCGCGGAGGGGAACGCGTACCGCGCTGGGAGGTGACGAAGCCATGACAGACCCCTTTACCCTTGTCGGCATCCGCGCGCCCGCGCCCGCTGCACCCGCTGCGAAGCGCCGCACGCTGCGCGGCGGCGACATCGCGTCCGCCGTTGTGCTGGCGCTGATTCTTCTCGGCTGCACGCTGATCCCCTTCTTTCTTTCTCAGGACCCCGCCCATATGGAGCTTCGCAGCACTTCGGCCGCACCCTCGCGCGCCTTTCCGTTCGGCACGGACACAATGGGTCGGGACATTTTCGCCATGATCTGGAGCGGCGGGCGCGTCTCGCTGTTCATCGGCCTATGCTCCGCCGCACTCTCCACCGCGATCGCCGTGCTTTACGGCGCGCTCAGCGGCTGCGCGCCGGATTGGCTGGATGCACTGCTCATGCGGGCAGTCGAGTTGATTTTGTGCGTACCAAGTCTGCTTCTCGTCGTATTCCTGCAGGCGCTGCTTGGAAAGCCCAGCGTGCTGAGTCTCTCTCTGGTGCTCGGCCTGACCGGCTGGATGAGCATCGCCAAGGTCGTGCGGTCGGAGGTGCGTCGGCTGCGGAGCTGCGATTATGTCCTCGCCGCAAAATGCATGGGCGGCGGGTTCTTCCATGTGCTTTGGACGCATCTGCTGCCGAACTTCCTGCCGTCGATCCTGTTTATGATCGTCATGAACATCCGCAGCGCCATCGTGACGGAGTCCACGCTCAGCTTTATGGGCATCGGGCTTCCGCTTGAAGTCATCTCGTGGGGCAGTATGCTCTCGCTGGCAGAAAAGGCGCTGCTGACCCGTGCATGGTGGATCCTCATCCTTCCGGGCGTTTTTCTGATCACAACGCTGCTTTGCATCACAAATCTTGCAAACGCACTGCGGCGGCGCAGCGCCGCCCGCCAAAGCAGCCTGTAGCGAAGCCCGATTTCGCGCCAAAAGCGGAGGCCGGGAGAAATCATTTTCGATTTCTCCCGGCCTCCGACTGTCAATAAAGTCCGTAACCGTCAAAACGGGAAAGCGCCTTCCGCTGCTTCTCCTTTTCAGGGTGTTTGCCTGCATAGAAAAAAGCACGACCATCTCGATACTCGCGTATCTGAATGATCGTGCTTCCTGGTGACCCGTACGGGACTCGAACCCATGTTACCGCCGTGAAAGGGCGGTGTCTTAACCACTTGACCAACGGGCCGTATGGTAGCGGCAATCTGATTCGAACAGATGACAACACGGGTATGAACCGGGTGCTCTACCAACTGAGCTATGCCGCCATATACCATACACAATGCCGATACGCGGCGCGCCGCATATACAGCTTTTATATTATATCGACGCCGCGAAGATTTGTCAAGCCTATTTTTCCTGTTTTTCCGCGCAAAATACAAAAATGTTTGAAGCCGTGCACTTTGGCGCAGACTATTCTTGGGTGATTTTATGCGTTTTCAAAGAAATCTCATCATTTTTCTAATCGGCGGCGTGCTTTACGTCGGCATTGAGCTTCTCTGGCGCGGCTATTCCCATATCAGCATGTTTTTTGTCGGCGGACTTTGCTTTCTTCTCATCGGAAGGCAGGATCCGAACCGGAGCTTTCTGCTGCAAATGCTGGTCGGGACCGCAGTCATTACCGCTCTGGAGCTGCTCTCAGGGCTGCTCGTGAACCGGGCGCTCGGCCTGAACGTCTGGGACTATTCCCATCTCCCGCTAAACGTCTGGGGGCAGATTTGCCTGCCCTTCTGCCTTCTGTGGTTCCCGCTGTCCGGCCTTGCCGTGCTGGCAGAGGATTTTTCCCGCCATCTGCTGTTCGGCACGCCGATGCCGCGCTATCGCTGGGTCATATAGTGCATTCGGGATAGCCGAGGCTCAGGCGCTCGTCATAGGCCGCACGCTCGCCGCCGATATACTTCGGCCGGACGCGCGCCGCCAGAACGATCGCTTCACCGATTCGGTTCTGCTCCAGCCGCACCGGCACGGCGACCTGCTTTAAATGCATACCGATCAGCGTCCCGCCGATATCCAGACCGGCGTCCGCACGCAGCGACTCCAGCGCGACCGGCTGGCGAAACGCGCGGTAGGCCGCCGTTGCAAACGAGCCGCCCGCCTTCGGCTGCGGCACGACGTTGACGATCTCTGCGTTCGGAACGGCGGCACGCTCCACGATCAGCGCGCGGTTCAAATGCTCGCAGCACTGCGCCGCCAGATAGATGCCCAGCGGCGCAAAAACGTCCTGCAGACCGTCAAAAATCGCCTGCCCGACCTCCGGTGTCGACCAGCTTCCCACGCGCTTTCCGACCACCTCGCTCGTGCTGCAGCCGATCACAACGATCTGCCCCGCGTATAGCCGCGCGGCCTGTGCAAGCTGCGCGGCGGCGCGCGCCGCCTGCTGCCGAATTTCCTCCAAATGTGTCCCGTTTTCCACGGGATGAACAATTCCAGCCATAGCTTTTTCCCGTCCGAAGCGCCGCAGCCGCGGCAGCTCGGACACTCCTTTTTTTCATCCGGAACCTCTGCGTCCATCCTTGAGGATGGACGCAGAGGCTCCATTTTATTTCCGTACTGCGGCCTCAGCCCAGCTTGCGCTCCAGCTTCACGCGCTTGGCTGCCTGCAGCAGCAGCAAGCCCGCGACCAGACCGACCGCACCCTGCAGGAGATTGCCCGGGATGCTCGCTGCGGCGGGAAGTCCCTTTCCGAGGAACAGCGCCGCAAAGCCAAAGTAGCCCGCGACCATAACGGCCTCGCCGACCAGTCCGCCGACCAACGCGCCGGAAAAGCGCCGCCCCATCGCGCGGTACAACAGCGCCGCCGTCAGCGCGACCAATCCCTTAATGACCAGCGTGCCGGGCGCCCAGTAGCCATAGCCGGCAAAGACATCGGCAAGCATTGAGCCGATTCCTCCTGCCGCCGCGCCATACCACGGGCCAAGCAGGAAGCCTGCCAGCAGGACAAAGCAGTCACCTAAATTGAGATAGCCGTCCATCGGCGAGGGAATCTGCACGACCATCGTCGCGACACAGGCAAGCGCCGCGAGCATCGCGGCCGTGACCATTTTACGAATTGCTTGATCTTTCATAATTATAATGCTCCTTGCTTTTTTCGTCAAGGCGTATTATAATTTTCATCTGGTATTATTAAAAGAACCATTTTAATTTTATTTGTTAATACCAGATTGGAGGAATTCATGCTGACCTATTCCCTGACGCGGCGCGGTGCAGACAGTCTTTATGAGCAGCTCTACCGCGCAATTCGCGCCGACATTCTCTCCGGCCGGTTATGTTCCGGGGAAAAGCTGCCCTCCAAACGCACCCTGGCAGAGCATCTGCGGCTCAGCACCGTCACGGTAAAAACGGCCTATGAGCAGCTCATGGCCGAGGGCTACGTCCGCAGCGTAGAGAAGCGCGGTTATTTTGTCGATTGCG
Organism: uncultured Eubacteriales bacterium; assembly: GCA_902465435.1. Classification (GTDB taxonomy): domain Bacteria; phylum Bacillota; class Clostridia; order Oscillospirales; family Oscillospiraceae; genus CABQNH01. The sequence continues at coordinate 63,170 of CABQNH010000005.1, forward strand.
TGCAGACGCCGGCCGTTCCGACGCCTGCCGCTGCGCAGCCGGAGCCGCCGGCAGAGCGGAGCTGGTTTCTGGATCTGGTGACCAACTCGATCGCCGCAGAGGATTTTCCGCTCACCGTCTGGGCAAGACGCATGCGGCAAACGATTCTGGAGCAGGGGACCGGACTTCTGCGCGCAACGCCGCCGCAGGGCGACCCGGCGCTTCGCGCGGCAACCGCCGCCTATCTGCGGCAGTTTCGTGGAATGCAGGTGGAGCCGGAGCAAATCGTGATCGGCGCGGGCACGGAGGTGCTCTACACCCTTCTTGTGCAGCTTTTGGGGCAGGAGCGGCGCTATGCCGTCGAGGATCCCGGCTATGCCAAGATCGCAAGGATCTATCAAAGCAATCACGCCGCGGTCGAGTTCGTGCCGCTGGACGAGGCGGGGCTATCCGTCGAAGCGCTCCGCCGCTCGCGAGCTGACGTCGTACATATTTCCCCCAATCATCACTATCCCACCGGCATCGTCATGCCGATCGCGCGCAGACAGGCGCTCCTTTCCTGGGCGCAGGAGGCACCTGCGCGGTATATTCTGGAGGATGACTATGACAGCGAATTTCGCTTCACCGGCCGGCCGATCCCGACCCTTTTCTCCATTGACCGCAGCGAGCGCGTGATCTATCTCAACACGTTTTCCAAGACCATTGCCCCGTCGATCCGAATCGGCTATATGGTGCTGCCGAAGCACCTTTTGGCGCGATTTCACGAAAGACTTGGCTTTTATTCCTGCACCGTTTCCGGCTTTGAGCAGCATACGCTTGCATGCTTCCTTGCCGACGGCTCCTTTGAGAAGCATCTGAACCGGATGCGCAAGCGCTATCACCAGAAGCGGGATGCGCTCATTGCCGCCATTCACGCAAGCGCGCTGCAGGGACGGGTGCAGATCACCGAGCAGGACGCGGGCCTTCATTTTCTGCTGAAGCTGAAAACCACGCGATCCGATGAAGCGCTACGAAGCGCGGCGGCCGCGCAGGGGCTTCGCATCGCCACGCTGTCGGAATACTACCGCACGCCGACCGATGCGCCGCCGCACGTTCTCGTTGTGAACTACTCCGGCGTGGAAACCGAACGGCTGCCGCAGGCCATGGCGCGGCTGGCCGCCGCGCTGGACGGCTGACCGGAAGCGCATACCCGGACACCGCCCCGTCCCGCACCGGATCGCGCATCGTGCGTTTCTTCAAGGCGCCTTCTGCCTCCATGGTGCCGTCCCGTTGGAATCCCTTCCGCTATTTCCCGAGCCATTCGGCTGCCGTCCTACCGTCCGTCCCTGCTTCTTCCTATATATTCCAAGTCGGCAGCGCTGCCGATCGGAACCCGCCGCTCCTGCACAGCGGCGTGCCGCCGTCAGAAAAACCGCAAAGAATTCCGTATTGCAGAATTTGATTCTGTAATACGGAATTTCTCATTAGACTGCACCCTTTTTCTATAGTATAATGCGTACAGTTATCCTCTTAAAAAAATAACGAAAAGGAGCAATGACAATGAAGCTACTGAAACAGTCTGCCCGGCGGCTGCCGGTGCTGCTGCTGTGCGTGTCGATGCTGACCGGAATTCTGCTTCCGGCGCACGCCGCCGGCGCGACACCCGCCTTCCGCTTTGGAACGGAAAAGCCGACTGAGCCGGTCGTTCTGACCGTCTACGAGCAGTACGAGGGCGAAACCGCCGCCTCGGTCAAGACCTACACCGCAAGCGAATTGGAGGCTATCTCGACCTCGAACGTCGCCGGTTATCAGTATTGGAAGGGCGATGACGAAATGATCCTTGCCGCGACGGAATACGTCACGATTGCAAATCTGCTGGCGGACGCCGGTGTGGAATTTGCCACGGGCGACACGCTGCGCGCCGCCGATCCCACTGACTTTGCCTCTACCCTCACCTTTGAGGAAAACGAAACCTACCGCTATTTCGGCACGGAATCCGGCATGGTCGAGGTTCCCGCCGCGCTGGCGCTGAGCTGGAACTCCGGCTCCGGCACGCTGGAGGAGGTCGCCGCGACGGCTTACAACTCCGGCAGCATCCGCTTCTGCTTCGGCATCAGTGAGCAGCAGTACGCAGAGAAGTCCGCGAAGGGCAAGCGCCTTGTTTCCGGCGTGACCACCCTCACCGTCATTCACCCGACCGATTGCGCGCACGAGACAACGGAGCTGGTAAACGCCAAGCCCGCCACCTGCACGCAGGACGGCTACACCGGCGATCTTGTCTGCACGGTCTGCCACACCGTTTTGAAGCAGGGCGAGGTCATTCCGGCCAACTGCCCCAGCGCAAAATTTGAGGATGCACCGGCCTTGGACAACTGGGCGCACGCAGGCATCGACTTCGTTGTGAAAAACGGTTTGTTTACCGGCGTATCGGAGACAGAGTTTGCTCCTGAGGTCAGCATGACCCGCGCCATGCTTGTCACGGTGCTCTATGCCCACGCAGGCAAGCCCGCCGCCACGTCGGAGAACCCCTTCACGGATGTGGAGGAAGGCCGCTGGTACACCGCCGCCGTGCTTTGGGCGGCGGAGAACGGCATTGTTGCCGGTATCGGCGAGAATCGCTTTGCCCCGGCAAAGGCGGTGACCCGCGAACAGATCGCCGTCATGCTGTGCAGCTATGCGAAGCACTGTGGGCAGGATGTTTCGGCAAGCGCAGCGCTGACACAGTTTGCAGACGCAGAGCAGGTCAGCACTTGGGCAAAGGACGCGCTTTCCTGGGCGGTTGCCGAGGAGCTGCTTTCCGGCAAGGCCGCGAACGGTACGCTTCTGCTCGCGCCGCAGGAGGATGCCAGCCGCGCACAGGTCGCAACGATCCTGATGCGTTTTGTGCAGAACGCCGAGAAGAAGTAAGCAAGTTCTCAGGTTCACACGACATAAGGGAACCTCTGATCCATTCCATATGATTCAGAGGTTCCTCCCAAACCGTTATAAAGTCCGCCCGCGTGTCAAAGGGTTCTTTGGCACGCGGGCAGGTTATTTAGGCAGTCTTAAAATGCAAATCCGGAGAGAACCGCCCGCATTAAAGTGAAAAGCCGTGAAAATCCGATAAACTGGATTTTCACGGCTTTTTGTTTGAGTGATTCTGCTGAGACAGTCCTCAAATTTTTTCTCTTACGTCTTATACATCATACATCGTTTCGCCCTGCGCGTTGGATGTATGCTTCCGGCGGACGGATTCCCGGCACGCTTTGGGTGCGTGGTGGCATGCGTGCCGTCATGCTTTCACGCGGGGAAAACGCTGCCGGAAAATTACAGGCAGAATTCCCTTATCCTTTCCTGTTTCGTGTTCAATCTTTTGCGACCTTGGTCACAAACTGCATGAGGATCGTTGCGACCTGTGCGCGCGTGGCGTTGTTCTTCGGGTTTAGGTACGTTGCGCCGCCTGAGGCCGCACCGGAGATCAGGCCCTCGGCGACCGCCCAGGAAAGCGCGTCCTTTGCCCAGCCGCTGGTGCTGCCTGCATCCGGATAGGGGGAAAGCTCGACGCTCGAGGAGGTGTCGAAGGCCTTATACCGCGCGTAGCTGCGCAGCATGACTGCGATCTGCTCGCGCGTCACGTTCCCGAAGGGATTGAATTTTCCGTTGCCCGCGCCGGAAACAATGCCGTTGGCAGCCGCCCAGATCACCGGCTTGGAGAACCAGCGGTCATTTTCCACGTCCGTGAAGGGGTTCTCCGCCGTCACCTCGGGCTTGCCCTCTAAGCTGTAGAGCACCGTGACGAGCATGGCGCGGTTCATGGTCACGTTGGGCGAGACCGTCGTGTCGGACGTGCCGGAGAGCAGCCCGCGCGCAATGCAGAAGTCCAGACCCTTATGCGCCCAATTGGATACGCCGGGCATATCCGCAAAGTCATGCCCCGGGCAGACAGTACCGCACCACGTTTCTGTGGGATACGCGTCCTCCCCAAAGGTCGGCGACGTCCAGCCGCTGCAGCCGGACACATAATGGATCTTGAAGCCAAGCTCAGCAAGCGAAGCCCCGCTAGCGCTTCTCCCATCCGGCGTCGCCATTTTACTGTAGAAGAATACCTCCGCACCAAATTCAGGCGCATCTCCGCAGAAATAAGCGCCGCTTAACGCGGTACAGCCGCTGAACGCACCGCCTCGAATGATCGTCACACTCGACGGAATGATGACGCTCGTCAGGCCGGTGCAGCCGGAAAACGCGCAGGCGCCAATGCTCGTCACACGCAAAGGGATGACATATGCGCCGGAAAAGCCGCCGGGATAGCAAAGCAAATCGGTTTTCTCTTTGTTAAAAAGCACACCGCTTTCGTCGTTGGAATAGACAGGATTCTTCGCATCGACCCAGATTCCGGTCAGGCCGGTGCAGCCGGAAAACGCGCCGGGTTCAATGCTTGTTACGCTGGACGGAATGGTGACACTTGCTAAACCGGTGCAGCCGTAGAACGCATCGGCTCCAATGCTTGTCAGCCCCTCTGAAAAGGAAACGCTTGTCAAACCGCTGCAGCCGCAGAACGCTCCCCATTCAATGCTTGTTACGCTCGACGGGATGCTGACGCTTGTCAGACCGCTGCAGCCATAGAACACACTGTTTCCAATACTCGTCACACCCTCCGAAATGGTGACACTCGTCAAGCCGGTGCAGTCAACGAACGCATAGTCTTCCATGCTCGTCACGCTTGAAGGAATGGTGACACTCTTCAAGCCGGTGCAGCCGGAGAACGCATTGTATCCAATGCTCGTAACGCCCTCCGAAATGGCGACATCTGTCAGACCGGTGCAGTTAGAGAACGCACGGCTCCCAATGCTCGTGACGCTCCCGGAAATGGCAACACTTGTCAAGCCGGTACAGCCGGAGAACGTATCGCTTTCCATGCTCGTCACGCTCGACGGAATGGTAATACTCGTCAGGCCGGTGCAGCGGAAGAACGCTGCTTCCCCAATGCGCGTCACGCTCGTTGGGATGGTAACACTCGTCAGGCCGGTACAGCCAGAGAACGCTGCTTCCCCAATGCGCGTCACACGCAAAGGGATGACATATGCGCTGGAAAGGCCGCCGGGATAGCAAAGCAAATCGGTTTTCTCTTTGTTAAGAAGCACGCCGCTTTCATTGTTGGAATAGACAGGATTATTCGCATCGACCCAGATTCCGGTCAGGCTGGTACAGCCGGAGAATGCACTGCCGCCAATGCTCGTCACGCTTGACGGGATGCTGACGCTTGTCAGACCGCTGCAGCCATAGAATACACGGTTTCCAATGCTTGCCACACTCGATGGAATGCTAACACTTGTCAAGCCGGTGCAGCCGTAGAACGTATCGCTTTCCATGCTCGTCACGCCCTCCGGAATGGTGATGCTCGTCAAACCGGTGCAGCCGGAGAAGGCACTGTATCCAATGCTCGTTACGCTTGACGGGATGCTGACGCTTGTCAGACCGGTGCAGCCATGGAACACCTCGCTTTCCATGCTCGTCAGGCCCTCCGGGAGGGCAACACTTGTCAGTCCGGTACAGTCATAGAACGCACGGCTTCCAATGCTCGTCTCGCTCGAAGGGATGGTGACACTCTTCAAGCCGGTGCAGCCGTAGAATGCAAAGTACCCAATGCTCGCAACACTCGTTGGGATGACATATGCGCCGGAAAAGCCGCCGGGGCAGCAGATCAATCTGGTTTTCTCTTTGTTAAAAAGCACACCGTTTTCATCGCTGGAATAGGCAGGATTCTTCGCATCGACCCAGATTCCGGTCAGGCCAGTGCAGCCGTGGAACGCATCGCTTTCCATGCTCGTGACGCTTCCCGGAATGGTGACGCTCGTCAGGCCGGTGCAGCGGAAGAACGCTGCTTCCCCAATGCTCGTCACACTCGTTGGGATGGTAACACTCGTCAGGCCGGTGCAGCCGTAGAACGTATAGTTTTCAATGCTCGTGACGCTCGACGGGATGATGATGCTCGTCAGGCCGGTACAGTCGGAGAATGCTCCCCTTCCAATGCACGTTACGCTCGACGGGATGATGATGCTCGTCAGGCCGGTACAGCCATGGAACACCTCGCTTTCCATGCTCGTCAGGCCCTCCGGGAGGGCAACACTTGTCAGTCCGGTACAGTCATAGAACGCACGGCTTCCAATGCACGTTACGCTCGACGGAATGGTAATGCTTGTCAGAGCGGTGCAGTCAGAGAACGCATCTCTTCCAATGCCCGTCAGCCCATCCGTGAGACTGGCTGACGTAATCAGATCGCGGTATCTATACCACGGAGAAGCGTGCGCAAAGTCATAGTCTTTCATTGCCCCCGTGCCGGAGACGGTAAGAACGCCGTCAGAGTCCAGCGTCCAGGTTAAATTTTCTCCACAGATACCGCTGGCGATGGATGTCGCAGCGCGCGCAGTGGGAATACACGGGGAGAAGAGTGCGCCGCACAGCACGAGGCAGAGGAAAAAGGCCAATGCGCGTCTTTTCATCAGTAAGTCCCTCCTCAATAAATAAAATATGCTTGAGAGATAATTGCGGGAGTGATTGCAAGGGAATCGCTTTACAGCTCGCGCCGACGGCTTCTGCAATCGAGCACAGACACACCAATCTCACCGAATGCGCGCACCCGGCGAATCGCAGAGAGCATAGCGCGGCAAGCACGGCTTATTGATTTTAAGTATACAATGAACAGATTGGATAATCAAGCAGGAAGGTACAGATTCGCGGCTATCCCATTTGCGTCCGTGCCGGAAGCGCCCTTTTCCTCCGTGATATAAAGGGTGACGACAGCCTGAGCTTCTGCAGCAGAGTATACTTCGCCGCAAAGCAGGCAAGTATATCCAATTCAAGTTTCCGCAAACGCAAGATTGCAAATGGACTTATCCAGCTCGTCTTTCGTCAAGGGGATCGCCGCACTTGGCATTTCATCCTTTTGCCCCTTTACCTCTTCGGGTGTGGTTGCTTCGGCAGATATTTCAGGAGCATCCTTCCCGCCACCGCAAGCACACAGGGACAGCACAAGTGCCAAGCGCAGGGCGATTGACTTTTTCATTTGCGTTTCTTCCTTAAGCGTAATAACCGATATAGGTTAATATTATTATACACCGTATTCGGTTATCATGTCTAGTAAGAACGGGGGCTGCGTCCCGTGATTTCTTACGATAATCTATGGAATGTAATGAAAGAGAAGGGTATCACACAATATACGCTGATCAAGCAGTATCCTATCAGCCCCGGACAGATTACGCGATTAAAACGAAACGAAAGCGTTCGTACCCATACGATTGAGATGTTTTGCAGAATCCTGTCCTGCGAAGTTGGGGACATAATGAAGTATATTCCGGATGATTAGAGCGGAGAAATCTGCTCTTTTTCTTTTGGGAAGCACATCCTCATTTTCTTCCTCACAACCACCTCGAAAACAGCAAAACAGGGAAGCACCTCATACCGAAGAAGTTCGGTATGAGGTGCTTCCCTGTTTCCATTTTTCAAAAAGTGGGGTTTGAACTTTTTCGGTTCAAAAGAAGGGGATTCCCCTTACTTCTTCAGGCTTTCCGCAACGGCGACAGCCACAGCGACGGTAGCGCCGACCATGGGGTTGTTGCCCATGCCCAGGAAGCCCATCATTTCCACATGCGCCGGAACGGAGGACGAGCCTGCGAACTGCGCGTCGGAATGCATACGGCCCATCGTATCGGTCATGCCGTAGGAAGCGGGGCCCGCCGCCATGTTATCCGGATGGAGCGTACGACCCGTGCCGCCGCCGGAAGCGACGGAGAAATACTTCTTGCCCTGCTCGATGCACTCTTTCTTATAGGTGCCGGCAACGGGATGCTGGAAGCGGGTCGGGTTGGTGGAGTTGCCGGTAATGGAAACGTCCACGCCCTCGTGGTGCATGATCGCAACGCCCTCGCGAACGTCGTCCGCGCCGTAGCAGCGAACGTTTGCGCGCTCGCCCTCGGAGTAGCGGATCTCGCGAACGATCTTCAATTCGCCGGTATAGTAATCAAACTGCGTCTGCACATAGGTGAAGCCGTTGATACGGGAAATGATCTGCGCAGCGTCCTTGCCAAGGCCGTTGAGGATCACGCGCAGCGGCGTCTTGCGCGCCTTGTTCGCATTGCGGACAATGCCGATCGCGCCTTCCGCAGCTGCAAAGGATTCGTGGCCTGCCAGGAAAGCAAAGCACTTGGAGTCCTCGCTCAGGAGCATTGCGCCGAGATTGCCGTGGCCGAGGCCGACCTTGCGGTCATCTGCGACGGAGCCGTCGATGCAGAAGGCCTGCAGGCCCTCGCCGATCTTCTTTGCTGCTTCCGCAGCGCTGGTCACACCGGCCTTCAGCGCGATGGCCGCGCCGACCGTATAGGCCCAGCAGGCGTTCTCAAAGCAGATGGGCTGGATGTTCTTCGTGATCTCATAGGGATCAAAGCCCTTTGCCTTGCAGATCTCGCGGCACTCTTCCACCGAACCGATGCCGTACTGCGCGAGGACGCCGTTGATCTTGTCGATTCTTCTTTCGTAACTTTCAAATAAAGCCATGATTTCGTCCTCCCTTTCTTATTCCTGGCGCGGGTCGATGTACTTGGCGGCGTTGTCAAACTGGCCGTAGTGTCCCTTTGCCTTGTCCATTGCGGTCTGGGCATCGTCGCCCTTCTTGATGAAGTCCATCATCTTGCCGAGATTGATAAATTCGTAACCGACGATCTCGTCGTTCTGATTCAGCGCAAGGCGCGTGCAGTAGCCCTCTGCCATTTCGAGGTAGCGCGGGCCCTTCTCGCGGGTTGCGAACATCGTGCCGACCTGGCTGCGCAGACCCTTGCCGAGATCCTCCATAGAAGCGCCGACGGACAGGCCGCCCTCGGAGAACGCGGACTGCGTGCGGCCATAGACGATCTGCAGGAACAGCTCGCGCATGGCGGTGTTGATCGCGTCGCAGACGAGGTCGGTGTTGAGTGCTTCAAGGATGGTCTTGCCGATCAGGATCTCCGAAGCCATAGCGGCGGAGTGGGTCATGCCGGAGCAGCCGATCGTCTCCACCAGCGCCTCTTCAATGACGCCGTTTTTGACGTTGAGCGTCAGCTTGCAGGCGCCCTGCTGCGGCGCGCACCAGCCGACACCATGGGTAAAGCCGGAAATATCGGAAATTTCTTTGGCCTGCACCCATTTGCCCTCTTCGGGAATGGGAGCCGGACCGTGGTATGCACCCTTCGCAACCGGGCACATATGCTGAACTTCGGTCGTGTAAATCATTGTCTTGTTCCTTTCGACATTTATTGGAAGCCAATGACCCCTGCTTGCCGGGGAAGCCGGGCGACGCCGCAGCGCGGCGTACACGGCACGGCCAAAGGCTTTCGTGGATAGAATCCGGGAAATCGCTCGATTTCAAGCTATATTATACAGAAATCCCGCACGCTTGTCAATCCACCGCGCGTGACAAAACATGGTTTTGCGTCAGGAAACCGCACATTTCGCCGAAAATCGTGCGCGGGCGACGCCGCGGCGGATGCGTCCGGTGTTTTTACCCGAATGCGCCGATGCTCCGGCACGCCGGATGCCATAATGCCCGCTGCGGCGGCAGATAAATCCCGCGTGGCTGCGCATACTATCGTCGTTGGCCGACTGAAAGAAATCCGCTCGTTTTTCTTTCTGGAAAACATAATATTTTTACAAAAAATTTTTATACAAACCTATTGACAAGCAATAAAAGGCGGTGTATAGTAGCGTTAGCACTCAGGAGTAACGAGTGCTAATCTCTCAGGGAGGTCAGCGAAATGGAGCTTTCGGGCAGAAAGAAAAAGGTTCTGCGCAGCATCGTAGAGCTTTACATCAAAACCGCAGAGCCGGTCGGATCGAAGGCAATCGCGTCGCTTCCCGATATGAGCTTTTCCTCCGCAACGATCCGCAACGAAATGGCGGAGCTGACGAGCATGGGACTTTTGGAGCAGCCGCACACCTCGGCCGGGCGTATCCCCTCGGCGGCGGGCTACCGCTTCTATATTGACGAGCTAATGCAGGATTACCGCCTCACCGCCTCGGAGACGCAGAGTCTCAATCAGGCAATGGAGCTTCGGCTGCAGGAGTTTGACAAGGCAATGACGCAGGTCGGCAAAATGGTATCTCAGCTTACGAACCTGCCCGCCTATGCCGTCGCCTCCCACTCCAAGGCCGCAACGGTCAAGCGCTTCGATTTGATCCTTGCGGAATCGAACAGCTTTATTCTGGTCGTTATGACCAATACCGACGTGGTAAAAAACAAGCTGATCCGGCTGCCTCTTGCCGTGAGCGAGCAGGATCTGCGGCTGTTGTCCGCCGTCCTCAACGCCAGTCTCACCGACCTCACGGTCGAGGAGATCACGCAGGAGCTTTTAAACCGCGTCACGCGTTCGGCAGGCGCCGCCGCGAGCCTGATCCCCATCATTGTGGACTACACGGTTCACGTTCTGCGGGAACTTGGGCAGAACGAGGTCTACCTGACCGGCCAGACCAAGCTGCTCGGTCAGCCGGAATATCGCGATATCGAAAAGGCGGAAGAGCTTTTAACCAATTTGAATGAAGAAACCATTTCCAACCTCCCGGCGGAGGTACAGGCGCAGAACGGATTGCAGATCTTAGTTGGGCCTGAAAACGTCGCCAAAGAGCTGAAGGACACCTCGGTCGTCATGACGCGCTTTGACATCGGCGATGGCATGCAGGGCATGATCGGCGTGGTCGGTCCCACACGAATGGACTACGCGCAGGTCGCCGCCCGCCTGAGCTATTTTGCAGAGGGCTTGGGGCGGATGTTCGGCAAGCAGGAGCTGCCGCCGGCAAAAAAGGATGAGTCATAACGGAGGTGACACCATTGGCGAAGAAGGAAAAGAAGCCGGAAGAGGCCAAAGAAGCACCGGAAACACCGGAAACGCAGGCGTCCGCAGAGACGGCAAAGCCGACCGAAGCGGATGCGCTGAAGGATGAGCTGGCGCAGCAGAAGGAAAGCTTCCTGCGGCTGGCTGCGGAATATGATAACTTCCGCAAGCGCACACAGAAGGAGAAGGACGGTGCCTATACGGACGGCAAGGCCGACGCATGGAAGCAGCTTCTCCCCGTCTACGATAATCTGGCGCGCGCCATCGCGCAGGAAACTGCCGACAGTGCCTACAAAAAGGGCGTAGAGATGACGATGGCCGAGCTTCAGAAGATCATGGAAGCACAGAACGTAAAGGAATTCGGCGAAGTCGGCGAAGCGTTCGACCCCAACCGACACAACGCGGTGATGCATACCGAGGACGAAAACTTCGGCGAGAATACCATCTGCCAGGTTTTCGCAAAGGGCTTCACCGTCGGCGACCGCGTCATCCGCTTTGCGATGGTGCAGGTAGCAAATTAAGCATTTCCCAAAGACGTGCGGCAGCACGCCGTGACAAAATAAAAACGTATACTTTTTCAATGAATATAGGAGGAACAGATTATGAGCAAGATTATTGGTATTGACCTTGGTACTACAAATTCCTGCGTTGCCGTTATGGAAGGCGGCGAACCCGTCGTCATTGCAAACGCAGAAGGCAACCGCACGACCCCGTCGGTCGTTGCATTCTCCAAGACCGGCGAGCGTATGGTCGGTCAGGTGGCAAAGCGTCAGGCAGTCACCAATCATGAACGCACCATTTCCTCAATCAAGAGAGAGATGGGCACCAACTACAAAGTCACCATTGACGGCAAGAGCTATACGCCGCAGGAAATCTCCGCAATGATTCTGCAGAAGCTGAAGGCAGACGCGGAGAGCTATCTGGGCGGCCCCGTCACCGAAGCCGTTATCACTGTCCCGGCTTACTTCACCGACGCACAGCGTCAGGCGACGAAGGACGCCGGTAAGATCGCCGGTCTGGATGTCAAGCGAATTATCAACGAGCCGACCGCAGCCGCACTGGCCTACGGCCTCGACAAGGAAAACGATCAGAAGATCATGGTTTATGACCTCGGCGGCGGCACGTTCGACGTCTCCGTGCTGGAGATCGGCGACGGCGTCATTCAGGTTCTGGCCACTGCGGGCAACAACCGTCTCGGCGGCGACGACTTTGACGAATGCGTCATGAAGTACCTTGTCTCCGAATTCAAGCGCACCGAAGGCATCGACCTGTCGCAGGACAAGGTCGCCATGCAGCGCCTGAAGGAAGCGGCCGAAAAGGCAAAGATCGAGCTGTCCGGCGTGACCAGCACGAACATCAACCTGCCGTATATCACGGCCGATGCAACCGGCCCGAAGCATCTGGACGTCACGCTCAGCCGTGCAAAGTTCAATGAGCTGACCGCACATCTGGTCGAAGCAACGGTCGGCCCGGTGCGTCAGGCAATGAGCGACGCAGGTCTGTCTGCGGATCAGATTTCGAAGGTGCTGCTGGTCGGCGGCTCCTCCAGAATCCCCGCTGTGCAGGAGGCTGTGAAGAAGATCACCGGCAAGGAAGGCTTCAAGGGCATTAACCCCGACGAATGCGTTGCCGTTGGCGCAGCCATTCAGGGCGGCGTGCTTGGCGGCGACGTCAAGGGCGTTCTGCTGCTGGACGTCACTCCGCTTTCCCTCGGCCTTGAGACGATGGGCGGCGTGTTCACGCGTCTTATTGACCGCAACACTACCATCCCGACGCATAAGAGCCAGATTTTCTCGACGGCGGCCGACGGCCAGACCACGGTAGAAATTCACGTCCTGCAGGGCGAGCGTGAAATGGCAGCCTATAACAAGACCCTCGGCAAGTTCCAGCTTACCGGCATCGCTCCGGCGCCGCGCGGCGTCCCGCAGATCGAGGTCAGCTTTGATATCGACTCGAACGGCATCGTAAACGTCTCTGCAAAGGATCTCGGCACCGGTAAGGAGCAGAAGATCACTATCACCGCCTCCGAGAACCTGTCTAAGGAGGATATCGACAAGGCCGTCAAGGAGGCCGAGCAGTTCGCTGCAGAGGATAAGAAGCGCCGCGAAGAGGTCGATGCGCACAACAACGCCGATCAGGTCATCTATCAGACCGAGAAAGCCCTCAACGATCTTGGCGACAAGGTCTCCGAGAGTGAGAAGGCGCCGATCCGCGCCGCTGTGGAAGACCTGAAGGAGAAGAACAAGGGCACGGACATCGAAGCCATCAAGGCCGCGACCGACGCCGTGCAGAAGGCCTTCTACTCCGTCTCTGAAAAGATGTATCAGAATGCCGCGCCGCAGGGCGATCCCAATGCGGCAGCAGGCGGCACGAAGCCCAATGACGACGGCGTCGTGGATGCAGACTTTGAGGAAGTCAACGACTGATTTAGAACGGACAAACAGCTTCGGGGCAGGCACGTCCTGCCCCGACGGCTTGTTTTCGCATTTTCCGGAAGCCTCTAAATCCATTTCCTGCGGCGAAGGACGGCATTTCCCCGTCAGCGCTTCCCATTGGCAAAAAGCGCTTGCCGTCCATCCCGGTTGATTTCGCCGGAGGTTTCCCTGAGGTGCGCACATATTTCCCCGTATTCGAGGTGAGATCCTATGGCAAACAAAAATAAGAGAGATTATTACGAGGTACTCGGCGTTGAAAAAAACGCGGCGGAGGATCAGATCAAAAAGGCATACCGCAAATTGGCGGCCAAATACCATCCCGACGTAAACCACGAGCCGGACGCGGAAGAAAAGGCAAAAGAAATCAACGAGGCCTATGAGGTGCTCTCGGACAGTGAGAAGCGGGCACGCTATGACCAGTTTGGCTTTGCGGGCGTCGACCCGAACTTCAATGCCGGTTACGGCGGCGGCAATTCCTACGGCGGCGCTGGCAGCGCCGGCGGCGCCGGCGGCTTCGGTGGCTTTGGCGGTTTTGGCGATTTGGGCGATATTTTCGGCGATCTATTTGGCGGCGGCAGCCGCAGGAGCAGCGCAAGCGCACCGCGCCGCGGCGAAAATATCGTCGCGCAGGTCGAAGTCAGCTTTGAAGAAGCCGCGTTCGGCTGCAAACGGGAGGTCACAGCCTCGAGAATCGAAGCCTGCGATGCCTGCGGCGGCACCGGCGCAGCAGCCGGCACGAGCGCGGAGACCTGCCCGACCTGTCACGGCAGTGGCCAGGTTCGCACGACGCAGAACTTTATGGGCATGGCCATGCAATCCACCTCGCCCTGTCCCAAATGCGGCGGTCGAGGCAAAATAATCAAAACGCCCTGCCAGAAGTGCAAGGGCAAGGGCAAGGTTCGCCACAACAAAAAGATTTTGGTCACGATTCCTGCCGGTGTAGACGACGGACAGTCCGTCCGCGTGCCGAACGAGGGCAACGCCGGTACAAACGGCGGCACAAACGGAGATCTTCTGGTGGCCGTTCGCATCCGCAAGCATGAGCTGTTCACGCGCGACGGCGCGGACGTTTACTGTGAGATGCCGATCACCTTCCCGCAGGCGGCCTGCGGCGCAGATATTGAGGTACCGACGCTGGACGGCAAGGTGCGCTATCATGTGCCCGAGGGCACGCAGACCGGCACGACCTTCCGGCTGCGCGGAAAGGGCATTCCCTATGTCGGCTATAAGAACCGCGGCGATCAATACGTCACCGTCGTGATTGAAACACCGACGCGCCTGACGAAGGAGCAGAAGGAGCTTCTGCAAAAATTCGACGCGGGCGTGCAGGAAAGCACGCAGCCCAAGCGCAGGAGCTTCTTTGAAAAGCTGAAGCGAAATTTTTGAAAAGTAAAAGACGAACCGGGACTGCACAAAAATGCAGCCCCGGTTTCAGCGTGTCAAAAAACCTTTTTGACACGCTGACAGACGATCAAGAAAGTTCGGA
>CABQNH010000006.1 GCA_902465435.1 uncultured Eubacteriales bacterium
CTCTGATTCACTAAGTTCTACCGTGCAGGTGTCCAACTTGCACTTGCAATTTGCGTTCAAAAATTGAATAATACCTATTGCTTTTACCCACTTTGGAGCGCGCGCCCTGCCGTACCTATGCACGGAAGCGGGCGCCGCTTTTTCCCTCTGCGCATTTCGGCAGACTTGCCGATCCTCAGCCCCGGCATTTCCCTCGCATTTGCCGCGCAAAGCGTCGTTTTTCTTCGAATTTAACGTAGTTTTAACACAAAGCCCGCGTTACATTTAACATTTTTGCGGTATTGTATAAAAGAAGAAAAATTTCAGGCATCCCCGCATCCTTCGGCAAGCAAATTTGCCGGGAGATTTTTGTCAAGGCAAGGCTCGCAGCATACAGAAACACTTCGTGTCGTTCAAATGCTTGCCCGTCGAAAAATTGGCAAAAGCTCCGCCAAAGCATACCGGCGCAACGGTGCGGCGCTGCCTTCATTCTGCGCTTGCGCAAGAAACACGGAGAAACGTCCTATGGATCAATTCAGTTGGCTGTCCGTCCTGAGCCTGCTCGGCAGTCTCGCTATGTTCCTTTACGGCATGGAGCTGATGGGTGACGGTCTGAAGAACACCTCGCAGTCCGCCCTGAAGCGCATTCTCGGCAAGATCACCTCCAACCCGCTTTCCGGCTGTCTGCTCGGCGTGGTGATCACTGCGCTCATTCAAAGCTCCACCGCCACCATCGTGCTTGCCGCCGGCCTGATCGGCGCCGGTGTTCTGACGCTGCAGCAGTCGATCTCCATCATGATCGGCGCAAACGTCGGCACGACCATCACCGGCCAGCTCATCCGCCTTCTGGACGTCAGCATAGAATCCTCCGGCATCGCCGCGCTGTTCTCGCCGTCCACGCTGGCCTCGCTTGCGCTTGTCATCGGCATTGTGCTTGTGATGTTCATTAAGCGGGGCAACAGCAAGTCCATCGGCATGATCGCGCTCGGCTTCGGCATTTTGTTCATGGGTCTGCTCGGCATGACGGAGGCCATGAAGCCGCTGTCCAATTCTGAACAGTTCAAGTCGCTGGTCGCCGAGCTGTCCACGACGCCTCTCTGGGGTCTGCTTCTCGGCATCGTGCTGACCATGATCGTGCAAAGCTCCTCCGCCTCCGTCGGCATTCTGCAGACGCTCTGCGGCACGGGCGTCATGCCGTTCTGCGGCGCGTATGCCTTTGTGCTGGGCGCAGCCATCGGCACCTCCATCATTACCGCCATCATCTGCTCGATCGGCGGCAAGGAGGACGCCAAGCGTCTCGGTATCATGCATATCATTTTCAGCGTATTCGGTGCGCTGCTCTGCCTGCTGGCCGTGGAGGTCCTGCATTCCTGCGGCGTGATCGGCGACGTTTACCGCAGCTCCATCACCTCCGGCGGCGTCGCGGACTTCCAAACGGCTTATAAGCTGATCACCGCGCTTCTGACGCTGCCGCTGATTCCGCAGCTTGCCAAAATCAGCCGCTTCCTGGTGAAGGAGCCGCAGCTGGAGGACGAGGACTCCGACATCGTTGAAAACCTCAAGGGGCTGGATCAGCACCTGCTCAATAACCCGCTGCTCGCCATGCAGCAGACCGAGCATGTGATCGGTCACATGGCCGACGTCGCATCGAAGAACTATATCGCCGCCATTCAGCTGATCGATGAATTCGACGAAAAGCGCTACGGCCGCATCCTCCAGCGTGAGGATCTGCTCGACCGCATGGCCGATGAAACGAACCAGTACCTCATCGAAATCTCCACGCACATCGACCGCGACACGGACAACAAGAATGTCAACTTCCTGATCAAGGCGCTGACCAGCTTTGAGCGCATCGGCGATCTGGCGATCAACATTGTGGACAACATCCTGCAAATGCGCAAGGATAACACCGCCTTCTCCGCCGGGGCACGGCGGGAGCTGGCCGTCGTGACCGCCGCCGTGCAGGAGGTACTGACAACGACCTCACAGGCCTTTAAGGGAAATTCCGAAAATCTCGCCCGCCTGGTCGAGCCGATGGAGGAGGTCGTGGACGATCTGACCGAGGATTTGAAAGAACGCCACATCGAGCGTCTCAAGGTCGGCCAATGCTCTATGATGAACGGCATTCTGTACCAGAACGTCCTGCAGCATCTGGAGCGAATCTCCGACCAGTGCTCCGACCTCGCGGTCTATATGCTCGCGCGGACGGATCCCAGCATCAAGGGCAACGAGCACCACTATCTGCAGGTGCTGCACCGCGTCGGCAACCCCACATATCGCGCGGAGTTCGATCGGCAACACGCCAAGTACGACCGTCTGCTCAAGTCGGTCGAGGACGATACCGAATAAATGCGCTGCCGGACGGTCAAGGGAGTCCGGGAGACAAAAAAACCGCTGAATCCATCCCGGCAGTGGGAATGGATTCAGCGGTTTCTTATGGACGCACGGTCAGCTCGCAGCGGTGAATCGGCGTTCCGAGCTGATAGAATTTTTCCTCGTAGCCCGTCATGATCCCGACCGGGCCATGCGCATGCAGATCGTTCGTGACGGCGGAGATCTCCAGCCCGCAGGCCGCAAATTCCTCCAGAGACCAGTCAAACAGCTTGGCGTTATCCGTCTTAAAATGGATCTGTCCGCCCGGCCGCAGAATTTTCTTATACTTCTCCAAAAAGGTGTGATACGTCAGGCGGCGCTTGGCATTCTTGCTGCGCGGCCACGGATCGCAGAAATTCAAATAGAGCAGATCCACCTCGCCCGGCGCAAAAATTTCCTCCAGATTTGCCGCATCGGCCGCGAGGAAAAAGACATTCGTCAGTCCGGCCGCCTGCGCGGCCTCCATGGCGTGCACCATCGCCTCGCGCACCTTTTCCACCGCAATGAACAGCACATCCGGCTCGGCCGCCGCCGTTTCCACCGTAAATTTTCCCTTGCCGCAGCCGATCTCCAGCCGAAGCGCGCGTGCCTGCGGCATCAGGCTGCGCCAATTGCCGTGATACCGCTCCGGCTCCTCGATCCGATAGCGGGCGCAGGCAGCCAGCCGCGGCTCCAAGTTCTTCATTTTACGCATTCGCATGGCGCAATTCCCCTGTCAAAACAAATTACGGCGTTCCCAGTCCGGCATGCCGCTTGATGGCCTCGAAGGACTCGTCGCTGATAACGTGCTCCATCTTGCAGGCATCCTCCGCCGCCGTTTTCTCATCCACGCCCAGACGCTGCAAAAACAGCGTCAGCAGCTCATGCCGCTCGTAAATTTTCTTCGCGATCTCAAGGCCGCTCTCCGTCAGCGTTAAAAACCCGTTTCGATCCATCAGAACATAGCCGCCGGATTTCAAAAGGCCGATTGCACGGCTGACGCTCGGCTTGGAGAAATTCATGTACTCGCTGACGTCCACCGAGCGCACCGCGCCGTGCTGCTGGGTCAGAATCAGAATCGTCTCCAGATACATTTCACCCGATTCCTGCAGATGCACAAAAAGTCCCCCGCTTCCAAATTAAAAGTTCTAACTTTTATTATATCACAAGCAATCCTGCTTTTCAAGCACGCAAACAGGAAGAATCCTTCTCTTTTTTCGGGCGAAAGCCCCAAATCAGGGCGGCGAAACGGCGCGGGCAGGACGTGGCGGCGGCAGCGGGCAACGCGCACCGCCACGTCCCTCGCGCTGGGAAAAGCCCGCTTGACATTGTGCGCGGCCGCCTTCCTCTTTTCCCGGCAGATCGTCCTCTGGTTCGGCTGCCCGCCCAGCGCTGTGGACTTCGCCGTCTCGTATCTGCGCATTTATTCCTGCGGTACGCTCTTTGTCATGCTGGCGCAGGGGCTTAATCCGTTTATTCTGACGCAGGGCTATTCTCTGTTCGCCATGGGTTCCGTTCTGATCGGCGCCGTTTTCAACATCGTGCTCGACCCGCTCTTCATCTTTACGCTCGGCATGGGCGTGCGCGGCTCGAGCCTTGCAACCGTCCTTTCGCAGGCGCTGTCCTGCCTGTGTGTGCTTCTGTTCTTCTGCACGCGCAGAAGTCTGTTCCACTTCCGCATCCGCGAGCTGCCGCCCTCCCGGCCGCGCGTTATAAGCATCGTTTCGCTCGGCTTCACACCCTTTGTCATGACGATCACGGAATGCGCCATCCAGGTCGTATTCAACATCAATCTGAACCGTGCGACCGGCGGCGACAAGAACTACACTGCGGCGCTGACCGTTATGCTCAGCGCGCTGCAGCTCATTTCCCTTCCGCTGAACGGGCTGGGAAACGGTGTGCAGCGCTTTGTCAGCTATAACTACGGCCGGGGCGACGCCGTTCGGCTGAAAAAGGGTATCCGCTACGTCACGCTGCTTGCGTTTGCGTTCTGCGTGACGATCTGGCCGCTGTCGCTTGCCATGCCGGAGCTGTAAGCCCGCCTGTTTTCCGCCAGTGATGCCGTAACGCAGATCGTGAAGCGCTACTGCCCGCTGTTTCTGATGGGTTCTATCATGTTCTTCGTGCAGATGACGCTGCAGAACGTCAACGTAGCGCTCGGGCAGGCAAAATCCGCGCTGCTCCTTGCCGTGATCCGCAAGGTGATCCTTCTGATCCCGCTCTGCTTCGTGCTGACGAACGCACGGGGCTTCCGCGGCGTGTATCTCTCGGAGGGAATCGCAGACCTTGTTGCCGGGATCATTACGGCAGTCGTGATCTTCACCCCGTTCCCGCGCATTTTTCAGCGCCGCGCGCAGGAGGTGCAGACATGGCAGGAAAGTCGCCGGAAAGAAGCAAAATTCTGCGAAAAGACGCCCGCAGAGGGAAAATAGCGGCCGTTTCCATCTGATTTTTTCCGAATCCCGTCGAGATTCCCGCCTTGACAACGGCGCCTGTGCTTGGTATACTTATTTCAAATTGTATAGTGCTTCAAGTGCCGCCGCCTCCGCTGCAGGACGCGGCGGAGAATAGCGAATCGGGTGCAAATCCCGAACGGTACCGCCGCTGTAAGCGTGGAGGCTGCGTGCTGGGGCGAAAGCCCGCCATTGGGAGCTTTTCCTGAGAAGGCTGCCCGCATGCCCGCGAAGCGCAAGTCAGAAGACCTGCTTGAAGCTCGCTCCGCCCGCGCGCTTTTGGGGTCAGGAGCAAATTGGTTGTGCAAAAAAACGGATGTTACAGCGCATGTCTGTAATATCCGTTTTCTTTTTTGGCGAGAATGGGAGAAGAACGGTCGGAAGGAGGCGGCAAGCAACATGAAATCGCGGAAAAACATTTTGCGCGGCGCGCTCTGCCTTGCGCTTGCCGCAGCGCTCCTGCTGACCGCAATCGTCTGGCTCGTCCGCGCCGAGCGAAGCAGGCCCGCCGATTCTCTTGGCGATCGCGGCCGCCCGCTTCAGGCGGCGCAAATGCTGCCCGGCGGCAGCGACGACGGACAGGCGACGGATGAAACGGAGGAAGCGCCGCAGCCGTCGGAGCCGCAGGAGGAAACGGACGCGCCGGAGGAGACGGCCGAAGCCTCGGAGCCGCAGCAGGAGCCGTCGGAACCCGACGCAAGCTCTCAGGAAACCGAGCCGCTGCCCTCGCCCTCGGACACGCCGGACACACCGGCCGAACCGCAGCCGGGGCCGGTCGACCCCGACACAGATCCCGATCCGACCACGCCGCGCATTGTAACGGATCTGAAAAGCGGCGCATGGACAAAGTATGACCTGACGGACGACACGCTCTGCTTTTATGCCTACGCGGCGGGCGCCGGTTCGCTTTCGCTGCGGGTTTACTGGAAGGAGGCTGCCTCCCCGGCCAATAACGGCACGCGCCTCATTCCGGAGGCCGGGCGGAATTTCCGGCTTCCCATGACGCTGAATACCGATTATCAGGTCACCATGTATCTCTACCGTGACGGCAAGCAGTACGGCGAGGCGGCGGTTTTCTACCTCTCCTACCGCGCGTCGCTGGCCGACGACGACCGGCCGGATGTCGGCGATTACCCGCCTGTGATCGTCACGAACCGCGACGGCATCTCGGAGCCGGTGCAGAAAAAGGAATTTACGCTGGTCGTCACAGCGCGTACCAACGAAAACGCGCCCGGCGGCAGCCAGAGCATTTACGCAGGACATCTCCGCGTCTGGCTGGACGACGAGGAGCTGCACGACCCGACCGGCAGCGCCCACGCGGGTTATGAATATGTGCTGCATTTCTACCCGCCGCAGGTCGGCGACGAACGCGTCTATACCGTCCGGATTCTCGCGTGGGATGACCTCGGCAATTCGCGTCTGCGCACGCTGCAGATCGTCTACCGCACGGTTTCCGACGGCGACGTGATCGGCACGGCAACGGTGCGCATCGACGCCACCACGCTCGGCCTCGGCATTCTCGACGAGGGAAGCTATGAGATTCGACAGGGCGAGACGGCGGCACAGACCGTGCTGCAATTTCTGGAGGACTGCGGCTATGAGCGCGTGGACTATGACGGCACGGCAAAGAAAAACGGCGGCTTTTATCTGCTGCGCATCTATCGTGCGGATCTTCTTTACCGCGCAAAAATTGACGAGCGGCTTTGGACGCTGATTCAGAACGACGGCATCAGCCTCACCGGCTCGCCGCAGCGAGACAGTCTTGGCGAGCATGACTACACCTGGGGCGCAGGCTGGATGTACGATGTGGACGGCTATTATCCCGGCAAGGGACTTTCCGAATGGAGCTTGGACGACGGCGACGTGCTGACGCTTCGCTTTACTCTTGCATGGGGCAAGGACATCGACGGCTTCGGCGCGACCGGCGGGCAGTACGGCGACCTGACGCAATACTGCTATGTCTGGCGCGACGAGCAGCGCAGGCTCATCGGTCACGATTTTGCGCAGACGGCGCGCGTCGAGCCGACACAGATGCAGGACGGCTATGTGGAATACACCTGCACACGCTGCGGTGAGGTCGAGCGGGAAACGCTCCCGAAAACAGAGCCGGAGCCGACCGAGCCCACCGAACCTGACCCGACAGAGCCGCCGGAACCGACAGAACCGGAGCCGACGGAACCGCCTCCCACCGACTCCGGCGCGTCGGGACGCTCCGCCGCGCCGGATGCACCGCACGCCGCTGCGCGCGGAAGAACAGAAGGAGAACCCCCGCATGAAAAAGCTGAAAAGAATTCTGGCGATTTTGCTTGTTTTGGCGCTCTTGTGCGCTGGCTGCGGCTCGAAAACAGACGAACCGTCGCCTGACGCCTCTGAGCAGACGCCCCTGACCCGCACCGTTTCGGGCTGCCGCGCGCTTTTGGGCAACAAGGGGAGCTGCCTGTCCGACACGGAAGCGCTGCCGGCCGGCTCCTCCGTGTCCGACTGGCTTGCCCTCGCCCTTCGCCTGAGCGGCGCCGACGATGCCTACGAGGACTACCTTTCCGCGCTGCGCGACTCCGTCACCGCACGCTGCGCCGAATCCGGCGCGCTGGACGCGCGCAAGGCCACGGAATATCACCGCACGGCGCTGACCGTGCTGGCGCTGGGCGGCGACCCCACCCAATTCGGCGTCAAGCCGGACGGCACGCCGGTCGATCTGATCGCGGACGGCGTCTACGCCTTCGCGGGCGACCTGAGCGCGCAGGGCCTGAACGCGCCGATCTTTGCGCTGCTGACACTGGACGCGGGCGCATTTTCCGTGCCGGACGGTGCGAACTATGACCGGGGAACGCTTGTTTCGACCATTTTGGCGCAGCAGGAGGAATCCGGCGGCTTCGGCCTGATCCCCGGAGGCACGGATGTTGATATCACCGCAATGGCGATCTGCGCGCTTGCGCCCTATCCGCAGGCCGAGGCGGCCGTTGCGCGCGCGCTTACTTATCTGGAAACGGAAATGACCGATTCCTGCGGCTTTCTTTCCTACGGCACGGAAAGCGCCGAATCGACCTGTCAGGTCATCATTGCGCTGTGCGCTCTGGGGATCGATCCCCGCAGCGACGCGCGCTTCACGCGCGGGGAAAGCAATCTGCTGACCGGGCTGGAGCGCTACCGGCAGGCGGACGGGAGCTTCTCCCACGCGCTGGACGACGAGGAGGGAAACCTGATGGCGACGGAGCAGGCGCTTTTGGCGCTGGCCGCCATGGAGCGGCTGGCACAGGGTCGCCGCTTATACGACTTTACCGCACAGGAGTGATGCAGATGTACGAACTGGCAGAACGCATACAGAGCGAAGTAAAAAAGGTGATTTTAGGCAAGGACGCCATTGTGGAGAAGGTCCTGATGGCCATTCTGGCGCAGGGTCATGTGCTTTTGGAGGATGTGCCCGGCGTCGGAAAAACGACGCTGGCACTGGCCTTTGCGCGCACGCTCGGTCTGAGCACCAAGCGCATTCAGTTCACGCCGGACACCATGCCCTCCGACATTATCGGCTTCTCCTCCTATGACCGGGGCACGGACGCGCTTCACTATCACACGGGCGCGGTCATGACGAACCTGCTTCTGGCCGACGAGATCAACCGTACCTCCAGCAAAACGCAGGCGGCGCTTCTGGAGGCCATGGAGGAGCGGCGCGTCACCGTAGACGGCACGACGCGTGCGCTTCCGACCCCCTTTGTGGTTCTGGCGACGCAGAATCCGGTCGGCTCAGCCGGAACGCAGCTTCTGCCCGCGTCGCAGCTTGACCGCTTCCTTCTGCGCCTGCACATGGGCTATCCCGACCGGGAAAGTCAGGTAGAAATGATGAAGGAGCGGCACCACGCCAATCCGCTCGACGCGGTCTGCGCGGTCGCCGACGCCGACACCGTGCAGGCGCTGAGCAGCGCCGCCATGCAGACCCATGTCGCGGATGCCGTCTATGATTACATCGCCCGGCTGGTCGAGCAGACACGGACGCACGCCTATGTACAGCTCGGCGTCAGCCCGCGCGGCGCGCTGGCGCTTTGCCGCTGCGCGAAGGCCTATGCTTTCCTGCAGTGCCGGGATTATGTGCTGCCGGACGACGTGGCGGCAGTCCTGCCGGAGACCTGCGCGCATCGGCTCGTACTGAGCCCGAAGGCGCGGCTGCACGAATATACGCCGCAGCAGGTGCTCTCCGAGCTGCTCGCATCCGTGCCGAAGCCCGATGTGCGCGCCTTCTCGCTGCGATGACGCGCGCCATACTTCGCGCGTGGTGCCTCACGCTGCTGACCGCATTGGCGCTTTTGCTGATTTACCTCTTCTCGCACAGCCTTCCCGCACTGGCGGCGCTGTGCGGACTTACGCTCTTTCTATTGTCTGCGCAGGCGCTTGCCGCGCTTTCCCGAAAAAAACTGACGTTTTCTCTTTCCCTGCCCACCACCGGCGAGAAAAACACGCAGCTTACCGGCCGCATCGTGTGCAAAAGAAATACGCGGCTTCCCCTTGGAACGGTTTTCTGCACGCTGACGCTGCAAAACGACCTGACCGGGGAAGCGGCAAGCCTGTGCGTCCCGCTTTCTAGGCAGGAGGCCGCGTTCTCCTTTCAGGCGCTGCACTGCGGGCGCATCCGCGTTCGGATCGCACGCGCACATCTGACAGGTCTTGTGCCTTTGCTCCCCATCCCGGCGGCGGCCGGGCAGGAGGCAAAGCTCACCGTTCTGCCGGAAACCTTTGCGCCAGAGGTGCATCTTCGCATTCCGCAGGCGCAGGTCGAGGACAGCACGGACTATGCGCCTGACCGCCGCGGGAACGACCCGACCGAGCCGTACCAGCTGCGTGATTACGCACCCGGCGACAGTCTGCGGCAGATCCACTGGAAGCTTTCCGGGAAGCTGGATCACCTCGTCGTGCGCGAGGCCGGCGCGCCGGTGCTGCGGACGCTGCTGATCCTCTGGGTGAAGCACGGCGATGCCGCGAGCCTGGACGCGCAGGCGGAGGTCGTATTCTCCGTCTGCCAGAGCCTGTGCAGTCAGGCGCAGCCCTTCTGCCTCGGCTGGACCGAAGCGGGCGGCCTGCAGCTCCGGGAAATCGGCAGCATGGAGGAGGGGCTTGCGCAACTCCCCGCACTGCTGCGCGCAGGCGCGGCGGAGCTGACGCTTACGGGCGACACGCAGACGCACGGAGGAAGCGGCTTCGGCAAAATTCTGCTGATCTCCGACGGCATCCCCGAAGCGTTTGAGGCCTTTTCCGGCGCGGCGGAGCCGTCGCTGCTGCTCTGCACGACGACGCCGATCCCGACGGAGCTTCCCGCCGTTTTCTTTACCCCGGAGAATTATTGGACCGCATTGCGGCATTTGGAGTTTACATAATCATGAAATCACAGGGATTTATTCTGCCGCGCGCGCAAACGGCCGCGCACCCGCCGCAGCCTTGCGCATACCTTTCCGCGTCCGTGCTGTCTGCCGGAGCGGGCGCGCTGCTTTTCTCGGCGTTCGAGGGCGTCTCTCCCTGGCTCGCGCTTCTTGCGCCCCTTCTGTGCGCGGCGTTTCTTCTTTCGGTGCGCGTCGGAAAAAGGTGGGGCGCGCCGCTGCTGCTTGTGCTGCTGGCCGCGTACTGCCTTCTGCTGCACCGCGCCGTGCGTGCCGGGCTTCTCGGCTGCGCGAACGACATCCTGCGGCAGCAAACCGTGCTGACCGGCCGGATCCATCTGCCCCTTGCGGGCGGCGAAGCGGGAAAGCGGCTTTTCGCTCTCGTGCCCGGACTGGCACTGCTTTGCGCCTGGGCAACGGCGGACGCACGGCGGGGCCGCTTCGGCTTTGCGATCGTAAGCTGGCTTTTCTGCGTGCCCGGGCTGGCGCTCGGCTTTTTCCATTCCGATTTTGGCGCTGCGCTGCTTGCGCTCGGCACAATGCTCCAGCTCTGTCCGCTCTCCAAGCGGGCGCTGCCGCGCGCGCTGGCCGGGCTTGCGCTCTGTGCAGCGCTGGGCACGGCGCTTGCGCTTCCCCTGCGCGCCGGAACCGACAGCACGCTGCTTTCCGACCTGCGCGCCGCGCTGCACCGGATACGCTACGATCAGGGCGGCACCATGCCGGAGGGGCAGCTTTCCGATCTTGCCCCGTGGAAAAAATCCGGCGAAACCGCGCTGGAGCTGACGATGAGCGCGCCGCAGAAGCTATATCTGCGCGGCTTCACCGGCGAGATCTACACCGGCACGAGCTGGACGCCGCTGTCCGGCGAAACGCTGGCGCAGGCTGCAGATTTATTTTATACCCTGCACGACTCCGACTTTTACGCGCAGTGCCAGATCGCCTCGGTGCTGTCGCTGCTCGATCTGGACACAACGCAGACCGTGACGGTGCAAAACCGCGCCGCCTGCAAAAAATGGGCGTATCTTCCCTATGCGCTATCCGATACCGCCCCGCTTGATCCGCAAAAAATCGGCGACACCGGCACATCGGCACGGGCGCAGACGGCGGTTTATTCCTATTGCGAGGGCAGCGTTCCTTTGTGGTACACCGCACTTTCCGCGCTTACCGAGCAGCAGAATACTGCGGACGCCGCCCGCTACCTGACGCTGGAAGCCGCGTATCGCCGTTTTGTCGAGACGCAGTACCTGCAGCTCACGCCGGAGGCGGCGCAGGCCGCGCGGCTTCTTTTGGGCAAGGATATGCAGGGCAAAACGCTCTCTGAGATCCGGCAGGCGATTCTTTCCTGTCTGGATCGGCAGCTTACCTATGACGAAACAAGCGTGACCCGCTCCGGCGGGCGCGACTTTCTTACTTATCTGCAGGCAGTCAGCCCGCGCGGCTACAGCGTGCATTATGCAACGGCGGCCACGCTGCTGCTGCGCTATTGCGGCGTCCCGGCACGTTATGTCGAGGGGTACTTTCTCTCGTCCTCCGAGGCGGCGCAGTGCACGCCCGGGCAGCCCTACGCGCTGAGCGAAGCGCACGCGCACGCCTGGACGGAGTATTATCTCGACGGGATCGGCTGGGTGCCCTTTGAGGTCACGCCGGGCTATCGGGACGACGAGGAGCAGGCGCCGGGCGGCGCGGCGGACGCAAAGCATTACGAAAATCCGCAGCTCCCGCCGCCGACGGTCGAGCAGCCGGAGCCGGAACCGGAGCCGCAGCCGCCGGCAAGCACGGCGGCGTTCCCCCGGCGTCTTGCGCTGCTTTGTGCCGCGCTGCTGCTTTGCGCGGCCGTCGTGCTTCTGCTGGTGCGGCGAATGCGCCTGCGCCGGGCGCTGCGCGCCATCCAGGCCGCGCCGCCGCGCGAGGCGATCAGCGGCTACTTCGGCTACGCCGATTACCTTCTTCGCCGCTCGCCGCTGCCGCTGCCGCCGGACGGCGCGCAGGCAGCGCAGCTGAATCAGGAGGCGCTGTTCAGCGCCCACGAAATGACGCAGGCGCAGAAGGACGCGCTGCACAGCTATGTGCAGGCGCTTCTCGCGCAGTACCGCAAAAGGAATCTGTTCAGAAGGCTCTATGACCGGGTCGTGCTCTGCCTGTACTGACCCATGCCAACCGCCCCGGCACACAGCCGGGAACCGTAAAGGAGGAACCCCTATGACGCGTTTTCGAAGGACGCTTGCGCTCATCTTATGTCTGGCACTGCTCTGTCCCGTGCTGCCGGTCTCGGCCGCGGGTTCGGGCGGCCGCTTCTATCTGACGGCCTCGACCGCCGGGCAGACGCTGATCGCACCGGTCGCCGTTTCCTATACGGCCGGTCAGACCATTCGCGACGCGCTGCGCAGCAGCGGCTATCGCTTCACGGGAATTGACAGCGGCTTCATTACCGCGATCGAGGGCGTAGCCGGAAACTTCAATGTGTTTTACGACGGCGGCGCCTACGATCTGGACGCGCCGGCCGACGGCGTCACGGCGCTGCTCTTTACGGAGCTGGAGAACTGGTCGCAGGCGCTTCTGGATCTGACCGTCGCGCTGGGGCAGTTTAACGAGCGCACGGATCATGCGCAGAATTACCCGGCGGCAAAGCAGGCCTACGAGGACGCGCTTTCCGGGCTTCGCCGCGCCGATGCGGCGGCCGCGCAGCAGCTTCTTGCGCAGCTCAATGCGGCGATCGACGCATATCTTGCCGAATTGAACGGAGAAAAATTCACCGTGACCTTAGACGAGCAAACGGGCACCGCCGCGCTTTTCCGCCTGACGGATGCCTACGGCAACGTCACGGAATCGACGCAGGGCAGCGTGCAGGTCATTGCAGGCGAGTACCGCTTCTGCGTCAGCGACGGCGCGTATAACCGCGCCGAGGGCAGTCTGACCGTCCGGCAGGATCTGACGCTGACCGTTCGTCTGCCGAAGGGGCATTGGTTTTCGGAGGTTTCTCTGCGCCATACGCGCGGAGAGGGCGATTTTGCCTACCCTGCGGAGACAAGCGGCGAAAACCAAATGACCGTTTACGTCGCCGACCTGCGCACTTCGGTCTACCTCTATGCAAAAAAGGGGGCGGACGCGCCCAGCACCGCCGTCCAGCTCTACGGCTGCTATATCGGACTGAACGGCACGGATTACGCAGACGGCAGCATCAAATCCAACAACCGCAGCTGGGAAAGCTACCAGACGACGCTGCCTTCCCTGATTGCTGCGGATATGCAGGGGCGGCAGTTCCAGCTGGAGGCGCGCTGCGCCTTGGAGGACGGCTATACCCAGATTCAGTCCTTTGCCGTCACGCTCGTGCGCGTGCCGACGCTTGCATCGCTGACGGTCTCCGGCGACGGGACGCAGCTTCCGCTGGACTTTTCTCCGGAGGAAAGCGACTATCAGGTCACGACCGTCTCCGACACCCTTTGTTTTGCCGCGCGGCCCTTCGGCGACACGGGCTACCACGTCCTGTATCACGGCGGCGAGGCATCTGAGCTTCCCGTGGAGGACGGAACGCAGATCACGGTTTCGGTCCGGCATGACAACGGGCAGAGCCGCAGCTACCGCATTACGGTGAAAAAGGAGGCCGCCGTGCCGGTCAGCCTGCGCGTGCCGGGCGGCACAAGCGCCGAGGTGCGGAACGCGGCAGGCAGTAAAATCGCGCCGATCTCGGGCGATTCCTATCGCCTGATCCCGGGACAGACCTATACCTATCTTGCAACGAAGGACGAAACCTCGCACACGACGGCGTCCTTTACGGCCGCAGACGGACTGGTCGTTTCGGTCGCGGAGCCGGAAACGGACGAGCAGCTTGCGGCGGTCGTCATGTACAACGGACTGAAGCCGCAAAACTCGCTGGAATACTCGCTGTCTCCCACCTTCGACTCTGCGCAGCACCACTACACGCTGACCGTGCCGGATGCAAACTCCTCGCTGTACCTTCAGGCAACCGGCACAAACGCGGCCTATACGCTTGCAGCCTATTACTGCAAGCAATCGACGGTGGTTACGACGAACGGCACCCCGACAAGAGTCTCCTTGACCGCGCAGGTCGATCCCGCGCAGAACGCGGTGCGTCTGACGCAGTGCGTCGCCATCGGCGGCAACGCCAATGCGCTGACGCTGCGCGCGGAAAAAACCGTCGGCGCGGTGCAGTATTATCAGGACTACACGGTTTCGATCGTGCGCCGCCTGACGCTTTCCGCACTGACGCTCTCCGAAGAGGACGCAGCTCTGCCCCTGACCGATGCGCAGGGCGCGGCCTGCTCCTTTGACCGCGACTGCACGGAATACCGCGTCAAGGTTGCGCGCAGCGCGCGCGAGGTGACGCTCGACGGCGCGTTCCAGAGCGTATACAACGAGACGAATCCCAACAGCGGCGGCTACCGCGCCACAGTGAACGGGCAGAGCTATGAAACGCTGTCCGCGATCTCCCTGCCGCTCGATCCGGAACGCTCGACGGAGGAGATTCTGGTCACGGTGCTTCATCGGGATGAGACGTCGTGCTCCACGACCTATCGCATTGTGGTGGAGAAGACGGATCCGGTACGCGTGACGTTCCAAACGACACCGTCGGACGCAACGGTCTTTATGGTAAACGAACGCAGCGGACGCAGCGTCGTGCGCGAGGCGGACGGCAGCTTCGGCCTGACGCCCGGCGACCGCTATACCTACACCGTCACAAGAAACGGCTATATCGGCCGGACGCAAACGGGCTTCCTTGCGCCGCAGACGCCGCAGACATGCTCCGTCACGCTCGAGAAGGCGGCGGAGAATTCCAGCCTGCAGCCGCTTGACGCGCAGTGGCCCAGCTTCCGCGCGGATGAATATAACAACGGCGTCGTGTCGGCGCCCACGCCGATCCAGCCGGAAAACGCCGTTTTGTACTGGGCGACACCGTTAGGCAACGGCTATTCCTCCGACGCCTGCGGCTGCCCCATTTTGGTAGGCGACTACCTTTACACCTATGGAAGCGAAGACGGAAAGGGCTATCTGTTCAAGGTCGACAAGCACACGGGGCGCGTGCTGGCCTCCGGCGAAATGGATCACAAATCCAGCTTCTCCATCAATTCGCCGACCTATGCCGACGGCATGATCTTCGTTGGTCTGGCAAACGGCTGCGTGCAGGCCTTTGACGCTGGGACGCTCCGCTCCCTCTGGATCTATCGCGACCCGCTCGGTGGCCAGCCGAACTGCCCCATTACCTATCACGACGGCTACCTTTACACCGGCTTCTGGAATAAGGAAACG
The DNA here is from genome assembly GCA_902465435.1 of uncultured Eubacteriales bacterium. GTDB lineage: Bacteria > Bacillota > Clostridia > Oscillospirales > Oscillospiraceae > CABQNH01. The sequence continues at coordinate 15,413 of CABQNH010000006.1, forward strand.
GAGGACGCAAACTTTGTCTGTCTGTCCGTTACCGATGAATATCCGGAGCAGGAAAAGGAGGAAAAGCTCGCCTCGTGGTATTATACCTCGCGCGGCGGCTTCTATTGGGCGGGCGCTTACGCCTGCGACCAGTTCGTTCTGGTTGGGACCGACGACGGCGAGGCAGGCTACATCACGGGCTACAGCAGACTTTTGTCCTTCGATCCCAAAAGCGGTACGCTTCTCGATTCCGTAACGCTGCCGCAGCCGGGCGATCTGCGCAGCTCCGTCACCTTCCAGAAGGATGCCGCGGACACCGCCGCAGGCTCGGCCTACTTCACCACGAAGGGCGGCTACTTCTACCGCGTTCATGTGGAGGCGGACGGCCGCTTTACGTCCTCCAGCCTGCGCGCGCTTCGGCTCTATAATTACGCCGACGATCCCGTCAATCCGGCCATGAGCACCTGCACCCCCACGGTTTATAACGGCCGCGCCTATGTCGGCGTTTCCGGCGTTTCGCAATTCGGTGCGTATTCCGGGCATAATATCACCGTGATCGATCTTGCCACCATGTCCATTGCCTACACGGTGCGTACACAGGGCTATCCGCAGACGAGCGGCATCCTGACGACGCATTACGACACCGGCGACGGCACGGTCTATGTCTATTTCTTTGATAATTTCACGCCGGGCAAGCTGCGCGTGCTGATCGATCGGCCGGGGCAGACCAAGGCCGAATATACCGTGCAGGAGGTCTTCAACGACGGTGGCCAGATAACCTCCTATGAAACGCCCACCGCCCTCTTCACGCCGGACGGCGCGCAGGCGCAGTATGCGATCTGCAGCCCGGTCGTGGATTCGGACGGCACGATCTATTTCAAGAACGACTCGGCCTATTTAATGGCCGTCGGCAGTACGATTGAAAAATTAGAGGTGACAAATCCCACCCGCACGGTGTATCATGTAGGCGAGCGCTTTGCATCGGAGGGACTGCAGGTCACAGCCGTTTATCAGAACGGCACGCGCCGCGACGTCACGGAGGAGATTACCTTCTCGGATGAACCGCTGACGGAGGACGACGCGCAGTTCCAGCTGATCTATCCGAACGTACTTTACCAGAATGTCGGCAGCGCGGTGGGCGTTTCCTATCACGCGCCGATCGGCGTCGTCAACCTCACGGTGCGAGAGCATCTTTACGAAGAAATGGAGACAAACGAGCAGGGACATCGCGGCGTCTGCAGCTACTGCGGCGCAGTGCTGGAGGAATTCCAGCCGCATACGTTCGAGTGGGTGGTCGACCGTGAGCCGACGGAAACGGAGGTCGGATGGAAGCATGAGGAGTGCTTCTGCGGCTACCGCCGCAGCGAAAACACCGAGATTCCAAGGCTGGAGCACACGCATCGATATGAGGAAACGGTCGTGGAACCGACCTGCACCGAGCAGGGCTATACGCGCCACACCTGCGTCTGCGGCGACAGCTACGAGGATTCCTATGTTCCCGCTTTGGGGCACAGCTTTGAAAACGGCGCCTGCATCCGCTGCGGCGCGGCAGACCCGGCAGGAGCCTGCGACGGCGGTGCCGCTTGCCCGGGGCATGACTTTGCGGATATGCCCGGCGCGTCCAACTGGGCGCACAAGGGTCTGGACTTCTGCATTGCGCGCGGGCTGCTCTCCGGCACGTCCGACACGACGGTCTCGCCCAACGTGACCATGAACCGCGCCATGCTCGTCACGGTGCTCTACAGCTTAGAGGGCAAGCCCGAGGTGACGGCGGAGAACCCCTTCACGGACGTGGAAAATGACCGCTGGTTCTCCAAGCCGGTGATCTGGGCGGCTGCCAACGGCATTGTTTCCGGCGCAGGCAACGGGAAATTCAATCCCTTCGGAAATGTGACGCGCGAGCAGATCGCAGTCATGCTGCGCAGCTACGCGCGGTATAAAAACTTCGATACCTCCGCGAGCGTGGAGCTTTCCCCCTATCCGGATGCAGGAAGCACCAGCGGCTGGGCAAAGGACGCGCTTTCCTGGGCGGTCGCCGAGGGACTGATCTCCGGTGCGGCCTCGGGCGGCGCAACATACTTAAATCCGAAGAACAACGCCACGCGCGCGCAGGTCGCGACGATCCTCATGCAGTTCGTGACGAAGGTCATAAAAGACTGAGCGCAGGAGAGGACACCTCTCCTGCACCGATTATGTACATTCTTTCCGGAAAGGAGGCCGCGCCCGAAATGAAAAAGGATATCCTCATTCTATTTGTGATTGTTCTGGTTCTTGCCGTAGCAATCATGGGTCTGGACATCCAGTCCGTGGACGAATACTACCAGACGCATTTGGAGGACATCCACGACGGCGATCCGGTCGTGACCCTTTCCATCCGCTGTGACGCGATTCTCTCCAACTATGACAAGCTCGACCCCGGTCTTCGTTCGGAGCAATACGTTCCGGCGGACGGCGTCATTCTCCCGAAAACGACTTATGTGCTGCGTCCCGGCGACACGGTGTTCGACGTGCTGCTGCGCGCCGTGCGCCATAACCGCATCCCCATGGAGTATCAGGGCGCGGATGGAAACGTCTTCGGGACGGTCTACATTGAGGGGATCAACCATCTTTATGAGTTCTCCTGCGGGCCGACCTCCGGCTGGGTCTTTACCGTCAACGGCGAATTTCCGAACTACGGCTGCTCCAAATACGAGCTGCTAGACGGTGACGAGATCGTCTGGTATTATACCTGCAATTTAGGACAGGATGTGGGGTTTACAGGCGCATGAAATCATTTGCAAGCTATCATCCGGCCGTACTGCTCCTTTATTTTTTAGCGGTACTGCTCATCGCGATGTTTTCCGTCAATCCGGTCATCGTCACGCTCGCGCTTTTGGGCGGTGCGCTCTTTGCCGCAACGCTGACCGACGGGCGCGAAAAACGCACCGATCTCGGCTTTTATCTGCCGCTTCTGCTGCTCGTGACGATCACCAACCCGCTGTTTTCGCATGACGGCGTCACGCCGCTTCTCTTCCTCAATGGAAATCCCGTGACGCTTGAGGCAATTCTCTACGGCGCAGGGCTCGGCATGACGCTGCTCGCCGTTCTTTTGTGGTGCAAGTGCTTCCACAAAACCTTAACGAGCGAGAAGCTGCTGTTCCTGTTCGGCCGCGTCAGCCCCCGGCTTTCGCTGCTGCTGTCCATGGCGCTGCGCTATGTGCCGCTTTTAAAGCGGCAGGCCGGTAAGGTCGAGCGCGCGCAAAGGGTCATGGGGCTTTATACCTCGGACAGCCGCTTTGACCGGCTTCGCGCAAAGCTTTCCGTTTATTCCGCGCTGATCGGCTGGTCGCTGGAAAACGCGGTCGAGGTCAGCCGCTCCATGCGGGCGCGCGGCTACGGACTGAAGGGGCACACAAGCTACGCCAATTACAAATTCACGCGGCGCGACGCGCTGCTTTGCGCCGTCGTGGCGCTTGCGGGCGGCCTGTGGCTGGCCGGAAGCCTGATGGGCTACGGCACGTTCTACTATTATCCGGCGCTGTGTCCGCCGGATTCCCGTGCCTGGGCAATCGTCGGCTATGCGGCCTTCGCGGTTCTCGCGCTTGCGCCGTTCTGGATCGAAGTGGAGGAAACCCTGCGATGGAATTACTGCAAGTCAAAAATCTGAGCTTTACTTATCCGAATCGGGACGTGCCCGCCCTGCAGGAGGTGTCGTTTTCCCTCGAACGCGGCAGCTTCTGCCTGCTTTGCGGCCAATCCGGCAGCGGAAAAACCACGCTTTTGCGTCTTTTAAAGCGGGAGCTTGCGCCGCACGGCACGTCCTCCGGCGAGATCCTCTACGGCGGCGCGCCGCTTTCCTCCCTGTCCGACCGGCGCAGCGCGGCCGAAATCGGCTTTGTCAGGCAAAATCCGGACGAGCAGCTTGTCACGGACAAGGTCTGGCATGAGCTGGCCTTCTCTCTGGAAAACCTCGGCCTGCCGAATGCGGATATCCGCCGCCGCGTCGGCGAGATGGCAAGCTATTTCGGCATCCAGAGCTGGTATCACCGCGATACGGAGCAGCTCTCCGGCGGGCAGAAGCAGCTTCTTAATCTGGCGGCCGTCATGGTGCAGCAGCCGAAGCTCCTGCTTCTCGACGAGCCGACCGCGCAGCTCGACCCCATTGCGGCTGCAGATTTTATCGCCACACTGCAAAAGCTCAATCGCGAGCTTGGCCTGACGATCCTGCTCTCCGAGCATCGGCTGGAGGAGGTTTTCCCGATTGCCGACCGCGTCTTGGCGCTGGAAGGGGGGAGGCTTTGCGTCTTTGACACCCCGCGCAAGGCCTGCCTTGCGCTGCGCGGCCGCCCGTTGGCTGAGGGGCTGCCCAGCGCGGCGCGGATCTGGACAGGCTTAAACGGAACCGGCGACTGTCCTTTGACGATCGCGGAAGGGCGCGACTATCTGGAGCGCCAATTCGCCTCGCGTACCGGCGCGCGCGTTCCGGAACGCGAAGCGCCGCAAACGCCCGATGCGCTGGAAACCAAAAACGTCTGGTTCCGCTACGAAAAGGATGCGCCGGACGTGGTGCGCGCGCTGTCCTTCTCCGTGCGGGAGGGCGAGATTTTCGCGCTTTTAGGCGGCAACGGCACCGGAAAAACGACGACGCTCAAGCTGCTTTCCGGGCTGGAGCGGCCATATCGCGGCTCGGTGCGCATTTTCGGCCGCAAGCTTCGGGACTATCGCGGCAGCACGCTGTACCACCGTACACTTTCCCTGCTGCCGCAGAACCCGCAAACGGTTTTCATGAAGGATTCCGTGCGCGAGGACTATGCGCAGATTCTCGCCGCCATGGACATCCCGAAGGCCGAGCAGGCTGCGCAAATTGAGGATATGGCCGAAAAGCTGAACATTCAGGCGCTTTTGGATCGGCATCCCTACGATCTGAGCGGCGGCGAGCAGCAAAAATGCGCGCTCGGCAAGCTGCTTCTGACGCAGCCGCGCCTGCTCCTTCTCGACGAGCCGACGAAGGGACTGGACGCGGAATACAAGGGACGTCTTCTGGCGCTGCTCCAAACGTTACGGGACGAGGGCAAGACCATTTTGATGGTCACACACGATGTGGAGTTTGCCGCGGCGGCGGCCAGCCGCTGCGCGCTGTTCTTTGACGGCGAGATCATTGCGGACGGCACGCCGAACGCCTTCTTCTCCGGCAATCATTTCTACACGACCGCCGCCAGCCGCATGGCAAGGGAGCTGTTTCCCAACGCCGTTTTGTGCAGCGAGATCGTGCAGCTCTGCAGGGAGGAAGCCGGGGTATGAAAAAACGCAAACTGTGGATTTCCTACGGCATTTTTCTGCTGCTTATCCCGGCGGTCGTCCTTCTGAGCGGAACGGTATTTCGGGGGCGGCAGTATGCCTTTCTCAGTATGGCGGTCGCCTTTCTTTCCTGCGTGCCGTTTTTCCTGCGCTTTGAGCGGCGCGAGCAGAGCAGCACCCGGCTGATCCTGATCGCCGTTATGACGGCGCTCTCCGTTCTGGGACGCATCCTGTTTGCCGCGCTGCCGGGCTTTAAGCCGGTGACGGCACTCGTGCTTCTCACGGCGATCTATTTCGGCGGAGAGGCGGGCTTCCTGACCGGCGCGCTGACTGCGGTCTTGTCCAATTTCTACTTTGGACAGGGGCCATGGACGCCCTTTCAGATGTTTGCCTGGGGACTGCTCGGTCTGCTGGCCGGTCTGCTTGCCAAACCACTCAAGGAAAAGCTGTGGCTTTTGTGCCTGTTCGGGGCGCTGTCCGGCGCGCTGTATTCCGCCATGATGGATATTTGGTCGGTGCTGTTTGCGGACGGCTCCTTTCGGCTCAGCCGGTATCTCGTTATGCTGGCCTCCTCCGCCCCCTATACTGCGATCTACTGCGTGTCCAACGTCGTGTTTCTGCTGCTTCTGGCCAAGCCGATCGGCCGTAAGCTGCAGCGCGTAAAGGATAAATACGGAATTTGACGGTCGCTTTCCCCGACCGCGCATTCGCGGAAACACTTCAAATGTCAAAATTTCCAGAATAAAGAAATTGAGAGGCGTGTCAAAAAGGGTTTTTTGACACGCCTCTCCAGCTTTTTCATTTTCAATTCCGAAGCCTTGACGAAAGCGTCCCGCCGTCCGCCGCAGGAGAGGAGCGTCCTGCGTTCCCAAGCTCTCCCGGATCGGCGGCCGCCGTCAAAGCGCCGTTCCCCGCTTCGGGACAAAAAAGTGCTGCAGCTCCGCGCCCTCCAGCTCCAGCAGTCGGAGCTTTTTGTCCAAACCACCGGCATACCCGGTGAGACTGCCGTTTGCCCCCACGACCCGGTGACACGGAATGAGCAAGGAAATCTCATTGTGCCCCACCGCGCCGCCGACCGCCTGCGCCGACATGCGGGAAAGCCCCTGCTCCTGCGCGAGCCGACAGCCCGTGCGCCAGCATTTGCGTCGCCAGTCCCCGGTTCCGTTCAGGCGGACGCACCGCATAGCCGATATGCCCGCCGAAATCCCGCAGGCACGGCGTCAGCTCAAATTTCAAGTTGAATACGCCAACCAGCCGCTCCTTTTCATAGCAGAGGTAAAAATTCTCCCGCACGTATCCCTCCGGCAGGTTTTCGCCGCGGTGGCGGTTCTGCATCCATAAGTTTATTCTATCACACTTGGCGGTATCTGGCACTTTTTTCTGTGCGGTATTGCCTTAAGCCCCAAATCGGAAAGATCAATGCCATTCGGCTGCTGTGCAAATAGCATCTGCACCTTGAGCAATGCCGCACACTGGATATCGATTGGCAGTTTTGCAAATGCAGCTCTTTTGCTTATCAGGCTTTCCACAGAAACACCAGGTCTCCTGGCGAAAACGGAATTTTGTAGTTTCCTTATGTACAGATCGTACAGCCCCCGATTTTCCTCAGCACTGACATGATCGAATTTCGCAGAAATGCTGTAAAGGGGATAGGATTTCTTCTTTTCGCATACGCTTTTCAAATACTTGATATATCGCTCGGTTTCATAGCTGCACACAAACGGTGTCAACGGCAGGAAGCCTACGCGACCGTCTTTTATTGACCCTGAGGACAAGCAGCACAAAAATCCATCCATTGAAAGAACGGTATTTACCTTTAGAATGCGTTTTCCAAGCGGAAATTCAATGTTGGATGCCTTCTTTCCATTGTCTTTTAAAACCTTTGCAGCATAGAACCTTGTTGTTCAGAATGCTGTCATCCTGCACCTTGGATTGGGGATAGATATGATTGATATCGTAGACTTTGGTAAAAAGCTCCCCCAATTCGATTGCTTCCCCTGTATACGCACATTTTTCCAACTGGAGGCAGTACAGGAATAGCTTATCGCTTTGCAGGCGACTGTCTGCCTCATCTCCCATGGCTTCCAGCGCAGCGAGCAATTGGGGCGCAGCTTTGTCCTTAACCTGTTTATATTTTTACTATATCACATTCGTTTTGCCGTTACAGCCCCATATTATAGTATAAATTCCAATATTTCATTGGCGTCACATTCAACCCGGCACAAGGCCGTCAGGAAAGTCCTCGCTCCGCAGCGCCCAAGCTTTTTGTTTCCCTGCATATTCCCCCATTTTTTGCAGAAACTAACGAGGCAAAGCAAAAACAGCAAGGAGATTGGAGATATGAAGGCAACAGGCATTGTCAGACGCATTGACGACCTTGGCCGCGTGGTCATCCCGAAGGAGATCCGCAGAACCCTGCGGATCCGCGAGGGCGACCCGCTGGAGATTTACACGGAGAAGGACGGCGAGGTAATTTTTAAAAAATACTCGCCGATGGCGGATCTGCAGGAATTTGCCGGGCAAATCTGCGAGTCCATCGGCAAAAACACCGGGCATATCGCCGCCGTATCCGACCGCGACACGATCATTGCGCTTTCCGGCGCGCCCAAGCGCGACCTGCTCGATAAGCGCAACTCCGCCGCGCTCGACCAGCTTATGGAGGATCGCAAGCCCTACAGCTATGCGCAGGGCGGCACAAAAATCCGCGTCACGGACGGGGCGGAAAAATACTACCTCGGCGTAGCCGCGCCCATTCTTGCCGAAGGCGACCTCATGGGCTGCGTCATGATCCTCATGGACGAAAACGAAAAGCCGTTCGGCAGCACGGAGCAAACGCTCACGCAAACCGTTGCGGGCTTCCTCGGCAGACAGATGGAGAGCTGACATCGACACTCCGGCCGCACAAACAGCCGGAGCACGACAAGCGCGCTTCGCGTTCGCTGCGCGCCCGTCTGCGTCTAACGCTTAAAATAGACCGGTTGGTTTGCTTTTATTCGTTTGCTCGCAGCTCCGTATTTTTAGAAAACTGTATCCGTCAGGTGCCTTTGCAAAAGCAGTCCGACAAAAACCGGGAAAAGCAGCTTTTTCATGCAGCTTTTCCCGGTTTTTCGCACGCGCGCAAACAGGAAGGCGGTTTTCGGCTTCCTCGGGCGCATTCATTTTATTTCACCGTACCTATGTACTTAGGCGGATGCGAGTTTCTCGTCTTTCGAACTTTCTTGATAGTCCGCCAGCGTGTCAAAAAGGTTTTTTGACGCGCTGAGTCGGGTTTGTGGCAATCCATGCACCCGGCTCATTGTCCCGTTCAGGTTTTTTTGATGAACTTTTCGCCGCACTTCGGGCACTTAATGCAGATCTTCCCGCGGCCGCGCGGCACCCGCACGGTCTGGCGGCAGCGCGGGCAGCGGAAATATCGGTTATCCCGATCCTTCAGTTGACGGAAAAATTGAAGGAACCGCATGTTCTCCCGCTGTCGCCGGTAAAGATTGCGCGAAAACGTCCGGAACAGGCAGACAAAAAACATCGCCATGGACAGCACGTTCAAAATCACGCAAACGGTCCGCACCGTGCCGGAGTCTGCCGCTGCGGAAAGGAAGCGCACGACGATCTCCAACAGCAGCGCCGTGAAAATCAGGAAAAGATTCAGTTGATCCGCGCCGTTTCTTCCGTATAGCAGGCGCGACATTGTGTTTTGAAATCTGCGGAACATCCGCGTCACCTCTCAGGCTTCCGCATCCTTGCAGACGCTGAATTGGAAAACCTCTGCGGAAATCGGCGGGGAGGCGCCGACGAGCGCTGCTCTTCCAGACAAAAGCGCCTTCCCTCCCGGTAAATAAAATCAGAGGTTTTCTGAAAAAAGCGCAGGGGATTGCAGAAGCCCCGCGCCGGAGCAAAGCAGCGGCCTTTCCAGCCTCTCGCTTTGGTTAAGGCAACTTCGCAGCATTCGGCAGACAGATCAGCCGGGCGGGCTTTCGCCAGGGCGGGGCTTGAGACGTGCAGGGATCCCCTGCGGTTCCGCTCTTACAAGCCGTCAAATTGACAAAAATCCAACCAGGCGCGTCGGCACAGCGATGCGGTGTTGCCTTAGTACCCACTATTATAGCGTGAGCAGCACAAATTGCAAGAGAAGTGCCTAAGAATTTACGTTTTGTTCATGGTTTTTGCAACAAAATGACAGGAAGATGCGGTCGATTGAACACGCGGCAAATCGCCCTTGTATTGCCCAGGCCGCGCGAGACGACCATCTCCGTTCCGCCCATCCGGTAGACCCCCGCCGAATACTTGGGAAACAGGCTCCCGCCGCTTCCGAAAACGCCACCGAGATACGGCAGCCGAACCACGCCGCCGTGGCAGTGCCCGGCCAGCACAGTCTGCACGCCCAGCTCCGCCCATTGCGCCAATTGCCCGTTTCGATGCGCAAGCAGAAGCACATAGCTCTGCGCCCCCTCCTTCTGCCGGATCTCCGCAAGCAGCGCCTCCGGTGTTTTCTGGTCGGCGGGGCCGTTTGGATCATGCACGCCCGCAAGGACGAGCTTGTCTTCGCCCCTTCGGAGCACGCGGTACTCGTTTGCCAGCACCGTCACGCCGCAGTCCTCGATCCTATGCAGCAGCGCGCGTGTATCGCTGCGCGCCCACTCATGATTTCCCGTAACATAATAGGTCGGCGCGATCGCGCACAGCCCCCGCAGGAGCGGCTCCAGCATGGAAAGCTCCGTTCGCTCATCCACAAGGTCGCCGTCAATGGCGATGAGATCGGGTCTGGCCGCGCGCACCGCCTGCAAAAGCTCCGCGTTATCTCGGCCGAACTGCCTGCCGTGCAGATCGGCGATCTCCACAATGCGAAAACCGTCAAAGGCGTCCGGGAGCGCCGTCTGCCGCAGTACGAAGGTCTGCGTCTGTATCATCCAGTTTTCAAAGTACCAAAACCCAAGCAGAAGCGCCAGCACGGCAAACACGGACAGTCCCCACGCCATGACCCGCGCGCGGCGCTTTGGAATGGAAGTCGGCAGTCGGAACATTCCCACGCCCCCTTTCTTCCTTATGATTTTTCCCATTTATGCGGAGAATAAAGAAATTATATTGTGCTGCGCTGAAATATTTGCTATAATAATGTGAACTGGATCAATCCGCAAGCCCTATAGTCCCCGATTCCCGCGGTCAGGAGGATCGCCTCCGACGCAGGGATCCACGGCCCTTTGCCGAAGCACCCCGTGCGCTCCGCAGAAAGCGCCGCAGCGTCTTGCGGAGATATCGATTGCCGCAGCACCGCATTCCCTCCGTCGGCCTTAGGGCGACTGCTCGGAACGCGGCGGCGGCCGCGCAAAGCGGCAGCACGGCGGCTTATCAGAAAACATAATGGATGTGGATTTTTTTGAAGTATGATGTTTGGAACGTTGCCTCCGTCCGCGAGGAGGATGTGACAGAGCTTTGCGCGGCCGGCTTTACGCCGCTGGCCGCGCGGACGCTCTGCGCCCGTGGCTATGACACGGCGGCGCGTGCCAAAGAAGCGATTCAATGCGATGGGGAAATCAGCAGCCCCTTTCTCATGAAGGAGATGGACAGGGCGGCGCAGCGCGTCCGGCTCGCGCTTTCGCGCGGGGAAAAAATCGCGGTTTTCGGCGACTATGACGTGGATGGGATCACCTCGACCTGCCTGCTGACCGACTATCTCCGCACCTGCGGCGGCGACTGCATCGCATACATTCCCGGCAGGCTGGAGGAGGGCTACGGGCTGAACGAAGCGGCCATCCGGCATCTCTGCGCACAGGGCGCAACGCTGATCGTCACGGTCGACTGCGGGATCACCGCCTGCGAGGAGGCCGCGCTGTGCCGGACGCTCGGCGTCGATCTCGTCATCACCGATCACCACGAATGCAAGGCGCAGCTGCCGGAGGCAGTCGCCATTGTCGATCCGCACCGGCCGGATCGAACCTACCCCACGACCGATCTTTCCGGCGTCGGCATTGCCTATCAGCTTGCCTGCGCCGTGGACGGCGGGCGGCACGATCTGCTCTCGCGCTACTGCGACCTGGTCTGCCTCGGCGCGATCGCGGACGTGATGCCCATGCGCGGCGAGAACCGCGTTTTTGTCTCGCGCGGTCTGAAGGCGCTGCAATCGCCGCACCGGGTCGGCCTGAAGGCGCTCATCCGCGAGTGCGGCTGCGACAAGCAGACCATCACCGCGACCGCTGTCGGCTATACGCTCGCGCCGCGGATCAACGCGGCCGGGCGAATGGGCTGCGTTGAACTGGCAACGGAGCTGCTTCTGACCGAGGATCCCGCGCGTGCTGCCGTGCTTGCCCAGACGCTGTGCCGTCTGAACCGCGAGCGGCAGCGGCTGGAATCCGAAATCTACAAGGAGGCCGTCCAAATGCTGCAGGCACAGGGCGGCAAGCCTTCCGCCATCGTTTTGGCAAACGAAACGTGGCATCAGGGCATCGTCGGCATCGTCGCCTCGCGGCTGGCCGAGGAATATGCCTGCCCCACCTTCCTGATCTGTCTGGACGGTGACCGCGGCAAGGCTTCCTCCCGCTCGCACGGCGGCTTCAACCTGTTCGCCTCCCTGAAGGCACTCTCGCCGCTGCTGGAAAGCTACGGCGGACACGAGCTTGCCGCAGGCTTCACCATCCGCAGGGAAAACATTGCCGCCTTCCGGCAGGAGATGGAGCGGCTGTGTGCAGAATTCTACGCCGCAGGGCAGGCGCGCGCCGCACTTGCGGTGGACTGCCGGATTGAAGCGGAGCTTCTGACGATCCCCAACATTGCAGGGCTAGACGTCCTTGAGCCGTGCGGCACCTGCTTCCCGCGCCCGGTATTCTGCATGGAGGCGCTGCGCATCGAGCAGCTCAGCGAGATCGGCGGCGGCAAGCATCTGCGCCTGCGGCTGCGCAGTGCGCGCGGCTGCTGCCTCAACGCCGTTTGGTTTTCGACGACGGCGCTGCGCGCGGCGGTCGGTGTCGGCGACCTGATCGATGTCGCCTTCCAGCCGCAGATCAACGAATACCGCAATGAACGGCAGCCGCAGCTTCATGTGATCGACCTGCGGCCGACGCAGGCGCAGCGCGAGCAGCTTTGCGCCGAGCGCGGACTATACGAAAAATACACGAAGAATCTGCCGCTGGAGCCGGCGCAGTATGAAGCGCTTTTGCCGGTTCGGGCGGAGTTTGTCGCCGTCTGGCGCTACCTGATCTCTCACTGCACGAACGGCCAGCTTCTGGAGGAGGCGGGCTGCCTCAGCCGGAAAATCGCCCGCTGCGGCTGCTCGTCCCTGAGCGCGCTGCACATGCGGATCTGTTTGGACGTTTTTGCCGAGCAGGAGCTGATCGAGCTGCGCGAGCTGCCGCACTGCCTCCATATTATCATGGCGCGGCAGCAGAAAAAGTTTGATTTGAACGAAAGTCCGATTGTAAAAAATCTGCGGGCGGAAGCAGGTGAAACGAATGGAAACCTTTGCAGAACATTATGAATCCATGAAAAAAGCCATCGCGCGCCACGCCCCCTATGTGGATATGGCGGTGATCGACCGCGCGGTGCAGTATGCAGCCAATAAGCACGAGGGGCAGAAGCGGAAGGACGGCTCGCCCTATATCATCCATCCGCTGGCCGTGGCGGAGATCGTCGCGGAGATCGGTCTGGACACCGACGCGATCCTGGGCGCGCTCCTGCATGACTGTCTGGAGGACACGGACTCCACCTATGACGACATCGCCCGGCAGTTCGGGCAGACGGTCGCCGAGCTGGTCGAGGGCGTCACAAAGCTGACACGGGTCGAATATTCCACGCTGGAAGAGCAGCAGATGGAGAATCTGCGCAAGATGTTCATGGCGATGAGCAAGGACATCCGCGTCGTGCTCATTAAAATTGCCGACCGGCTGCACAATACGCGCACCATGCAGTACCAGACCCCGGAAAAGCAAATTTCCAAATCCATGGAAACCATGGATATCTATGCGCCGCTTGCACACCGGCTCGGTATGCAGAAGATCAAGTGGGAGCTGGAGGACGCCAGCCTGCGCTACCTCGACCCGAAGGGCTATAACGAGATCATGCAGTATCTCGACGCGCACCAGAAGGAGGCCGAGGAATTCATGCGCGGCGTGCAGGAGAAGATCCAGACGCGGCTCTCCTCCGTCGGCATCACCGGCACGATCTACGGCCGGATCAAGCACGTTTATTCCATCTACCGCAAGATGAAGGCGCAGGACAAAACCATCGACGAGCTGTACGACATGTATGCGTTCCGCGTGATCGTCGATTCGATCCCGGACTGCTATAACGTTTTGGGGCACATTCACGACCTCTTTAATCTGGTTCCCGGCCGCTTCAAGGACTACATCTCCACGCCGAAGCCCAATATGTACCAGAGTCTCCATACAACGGTCATCGGCACGGACGGCATTCCCTTTGAAGTGCAGATCCGCACCTGGGAGATGCACGAAACGGCGGAATACGGCATTGCCGCCCACTGGAAATACAAGCAGGGCGTCGAAACCGGAAACGAAAAAGAATTTGAGTGGGTGCGCCGCCTGCTGGAGAATCAGCAGGAAACGGACGCGGAGGATTATATCCATTCCCTCAAGGTCGATATGTTCGACGACGAGGTATTCGTCTTTACGCCGAAGGGCAAGGTCATCTCCCTGCCCGCAGGCTCCACGCCGATCGACTTTGCCTACGCCATTCACTCCGGCGTCGGCAACGCCATGGTCGGCGCAAAGGTCAATAACCGCATTGCAAGCTATGACCTTCCGCTCAAAAACGGCGATATCGTCGAGATCCTGACCTCTAAGACCGCCAAGGGTCCAAGCCGCGACTGGCTGAACATCTGTAAGTCCAATCAGGCGCGCATCAAGATCAAGCAGTGGTATAAGAAAGAGAAGCGCGAGGAGAATGTCGCGCACGGCAAGGCGTCCTTTGAGGGCGAGCTGCGCCGCAACAACTTCAATCCCAACATCCTGCAGGACGAGGCGCTGCTTCCGCTGCTGCTCAAGCGGCTGTCCTTCGACTGCATCGACGACATGTACGCCTCCATCGGCTACGGCGGCCTGACCGCCACCAAGGCCGTCGGCCGCATCCGCGACGAGCTGAACCGCGCGACGAAGGCGGCGGCCGTCGCCAAGGAGAACCAGAAGCAGGCCGAGCTGCCCGGCAAGGTCAGCCGCCACAAGGACTCCGGCGTCATTGTCGAGGACATTGACTCCTGCATGATCAAGTTCTCACGCTGCTGCACCCCGGTTCCCGGCGACGACATCGTCGGCTTCATCACGAAGGGCTACGGCGTCTCGGTGCACCGCCGCGACTGCCCGAACGCCGCCGGTGCGTTCACGGACGCGCAGTCCGGCCGCTGGGTTCGCGTCTCCTGGTGCGAGGGCAACGAGAAGCCCTTTGCGACCACGCTGGAGGTCGATGCGAGCGACCGCGAGCAGCTTCTTCTGGACATTGCCACCACGCTTGCCACCATGCACGTCAAGGTCAAGGAGATCAACGGCAAGGACGCGCCCGGCGGGCGGGCGATCTTCTTCGTCACCTTTGAGGTGCGAGATGTGCGCGAGCTTTTAAACGTACAGAATAAAATACGCGGCATTTCCGGCGTTTCCGACGTCCGGCGCGGCCAGCAGTAAGGAGAAGCGTCATGCGTGCCGTTGTAACAAGAGTCCGTTCCGCCTCCGTCACGATCGGCGGACAGGTGAACGGGAAGATCGGGCAGGGGCTTTTGGTCCTGCTCGGCGTCGGGCCGGACGATACCCCGGCGCATTGCGAAAAGCTGGCGGATAAAACTCTCGGCCTGCGCATTTTCTGCGACGAAGCGGGGAAAATGAACCGCGCTCTGGCGGACGTCGGCGGCGAGGTATTAGTCGTCAGTCAGTTCACGCTCTACGGCGACTGCCGCAAGGGGCGCAGACCAAGCTTTGTCGGCGCGGCGGCGCCGGAGCTTGCCGTCCCGCTCTATGAGCAATTTTTGAGAGAATGCGCCCTGCGCGGCTTCCCGCCGCAGCACGGCGAGTTTGGCGCGGATATGCAGGTCGCCTCCGTCAACGACGGGCCGGTCACGCTTTGGCTCGATACCTGCCAGTGGTTCGGCTGACCGGCGCCCTGCGTACCTTCACCTACAGAGAAAAGAGGGAGCCACCATGGAGATTCGTTCGCTGCAGCTCGGTCTTTATCAGACAAACTGCTATATTCTTTCCAAACAGGCGCACGGCGACGCCGTGCTGACCGACCCCGGCTACGAGCCGCAGCGCATCCTGCAATTTCTGCAGGAGAACGCGCTGACGCTGCGCGCCATTCTGCTGACCCACGGCCACTTCGACCATGTGGGCGGCGTGCGCGAGCTTGTGGCGGCGACCGGCTGCCGTGTCTATCTCCACCACCTGGAGACGAGTATGCCGCATTACCTGACGGCGGGCGAGCTCTACTTTACAGACACCTACGACGAGGGGGACGACATCGAAGAGGCGGGACTGCGGTTCCATTGCCTGCACACGCCGGGGCACAGTCCCGGCTCCGTCTGCCTTCTGCACGAGCATGTGATGTTCTGCGGCGACACGCTGTTTCGCGGGAGCTGCGGCAGGACCGACTGCCCCGGCGGAAGCTGGACGGAACTTCAGAACTCTCTGCGGCGTCTTTATTTCTTAGAGGGGGACTACGACGTCTATCCCGGCCACGGCGCGCCGACCACCCTGCGCCGCGAGCGGCTGGGAAATCCCTTCCTGCTGGAGGCGGCGCGCAGATGAAGCTACGACTGATCGGCTTTTCCGACCGCTATGCGCTGGAGCAGCAGCAGCTCAGTCTCTTCCCCGACGAGCCGGTGGAGGAAGCGGACGCGCCCTTCTCCGGCGACGGCGCGACGGTGCGCCTGTCGAAGGGAAAGACCTACCTGACCGCGACCGCCCGGATCCGCTATCACGGGAAGGAGGCCTTTGCCGTTCGCAGGCTCCCGCTCGCGCAGGCGGACGTCCGAATGACGCGCCGCACCGCACAGCTTGCCTACTTCAAGGCGGCCTCCGCCGTCATGGAGGAAGCGCCCGAATGGGGCAGCCTGTCCGGCGTGCGCCCGACCAAGCTGTCTACCGCGCACCTGCTGTCCGGCGGCACAAGGCGCTCGGCCGAGCGCCTGATGGAGAAGACCTTTTTCGTCTCTCCGGCGCGCAGCCGCCTCTGTGTGGACGCCTCGCTTGCAACCGTCGCTGCGCAGAGGCTGCTTGCCGAGCAAGACCTGTCCGTTTATATCGGCATTCCCTTCTGCCCGACCCGCTGCGCCTACTGCAGCTTTGTCAGCCAGTCGATCGAGCGCTTTTCCGGACTTTTGGAGCCATATGTGGATGCGCTCATCCGCGAAATCGAGCATACGGGCGACTGCCTGCGCAGCTCGCCCTTCCGCATTCGCACGCTCTATATGGGCGGCGGAACGCCGACCACGCTGTCGGCCGCGCAGCTGGCGCGGCTGATGGCGGCAATTGCGAGGAATTTTGACCTTACCGCACTGATAGAATATACCGTAGAGGGCGGCCGTCCGGACACGCTGGACGCCGAAAAGCTCTGCGTGCTGCGCGCGCACGGCTGCGACCGCATCAGCATCAATCCGCAGAGCATGAACGACGAGGTGCTTGCGGCGATCGGCCGCCGCCACACCGCCGCGCAGACAACGCAGGCATATTTTGCCGCGCGGAACGCCGGCTTTTCCGTCATCAACATGGATCTGATCGCCGGACTTCCGAGAGAGAGTGCCGAAAGCTTCGCCCGCTCTCTGGACGCCGTGCGGGCGCTGGCTCCCGAAAACATCACGGTACACACGCTGGCCATGAAAAAGGGCGCAGATCTCTTTTTTCACCGGCTGGGGCTTCCGCAAAAGCAGGAGGTCGCCGAAATGCTCACCTATGCGCAGACCCGCCTGCGCGGCGACGGCTTCGCGCCGTATTATCTCTATCGCCAGAAGTATATGTCCGGCAGCTTTGAGAATGTCGGCTGGCAAAAAGGCGATACGCCCTGCCTTTACAACATCTATATGATGGAGGAGCTTCACTCCATTCTCTCTCTGGGCGGCGGCGGCGTGAGCAAGCTCAACCTGCCCGGCGGCAAGATCGAGCGGCTCGCCAATCCCAAATATCCCACGCAATACATCGAGCGCATCGACAACGTATGCGCAAAAAAGGACGAATTCTTTACCCGTCTCATGGAAGGAGACTGAATATGGACCTTTCTTTGATCCGCGAGCGGATCTTGCATGACCCGCAGGAATTTATTGCGCAATGCGACGCGCATTATGCCGACCAGTTCAAGGACGCCGCCAGCATCATCGCCGCGCGCCGTCCGATCAGTCCGGTCATTCTGCTCTCCGGCTATTCCGGCTCTGGAAAGACCACGACCGCCGAAAAGATCTCCGAGCGACTGCAGCGCTACGGCATACGCTGCCATATGATCTCGCTCGACGACTATTACCGCACGCGCTCGCTCGGCGGCTATCCCCGCACGGAAAGCGGCGAGCTGGATCTCGAGTCGCCGCTGGGGCTTGATATTGCGCTTCTGAACGAGCAAATGGCCGCGCTGGAGCGCTACGAGCCGATCCGCGTGCCGCACTTTGATTTTACCGCGCAGGCGCGCGACGAATCCGCCTGGCGCGACCTGCAGATCAAGGAGAACGAGGTCGTTCTTTTTGAGGGCATCAACGCACTGAATCCGATCTTTACCGAAAAAAATCCCCACGCAACGCGCATTTTTGTCGCGCCGCTCTCTCCGCTGACGCAAAACGGCGATATCGTGCTGGGCGGCGAGGAGCTTCGCATTCTGCGCCGCTGCGTGCGCGACTATAACTTCCGCAATTACTCCCCCCTGCAGACGCTCAGCATGTGGCACAACATCCGCCGCGGCGAGCGGCTCTACATCAATCCCTACAAGGACAACGCACACACCATGATCGACACGGCGCACGGCTACGAGCTGTCCGTGCTGGGCTATATCGCCAAGCCGCTCTTCGAGCAGCTTCCCGACGACGCGCCCTTCAAGTATCTGACCGACAGCATCCTGCGCGTGCTGCCCGAGCTTCCGCAGCTCGACGGCGGACTGCTGTCCCCCGACTGCCTGCTGAAAAAAGAATTTATGAAGTAAGGAACTGCAATGGACACACTATTTTCTCACGTCACCGCCGTCACGATGGACGAGGCGCTTCACGTTTATTACGACGCCTTTGTCGGCGTAACGGACGGAAAAATCTCCCATATCAGTCGAACCGCGCCGAAGGAGCATCCGCAGACGATCATCAACGGCGAGGGCATGGTGCTGATGCCCGGCCTCATCAACTGCCACACGCACCTTCCCATGAGTCTGCTGCGCGGCTACGCCGACGACAAGGCGCTTGGCGCGTGGCTGGAGGAGGACATCTTCCCGCGCGAGGATCGGCTTGACGGCCGCGCAGCCAAGGCCGGCGCACTGCTGTCGATCGCGGAATGTCTGCGCTTCGGCGTGACCTCCGTTTCGGACATGTATAACTTCTGCGACGAGATCGCCGAGGCCGTCGCGGAGAGCGGCATCAAGGCCAACATCGGCCGCGGCACGACGCTCTTCACCGAGGACTTTGACTTTGAAGCCTATCCCGCCTGCCGCGAGCTGCAGGCGCTGCATCACAAATGGGACGGCTATGACAACGGCCGCATCCGCGCCGAGGTCTCGATTCACGGCGAGTACACCTCGAACCATCTTCTCTGGGACGCGCTCTCTGAGTATGCGCTCAATGAAAAGCTGGGCATGCAGGTGCATCTTTCGGAGACGCAAAGCGAGCACGATTCCTGCATCGAGCGCAGCGGGCTGACCCCGGCGCAGCTCCTTGACTGCCACCATGTCTGGGATTCGCGCGCCGTCGCGGCGCACTGCGTGCATCTGACGCAGGAGGACATGCAGCTTCTGGCCCGGCGCGGGGTATCCGCCGTTCATTGCCCGATCTCCAACGCAAAGCTTGCCTCCGGCTGCGCCGATGTGCAGGCCATGGTCAAGGCAGGCATGAACGTCTGCCTCGGCACGGACTCCTCCGCCTCCAACAACAATCTGGATCTGTTTGAGGAGATGAAGGCCGCCAGCCTGACGGCAAAGGCGCTGACGCACGACCCGCAGGCGCTGCCCGCACCGGCCTGCCTCATGATGGCGACGGTCTGCGGCGCGAAGGCACAGGGGCGGGAAAAGGAATGCGGCCAGATCAAGCTTGGCTACGACGCCGATCTCATCCTGCTCGACTTCACGCAGCCGCATCTCATTCCCTGTCACAACGTCATGAGCCACCTTGTCTATGCCGCCAACGGCCACGACGTGATGCTGACCATGGTGCGCGGCAAGATCCTCTATTCCGCCGGAACCTACTCCACAATTGATCTGAACGCCGTGGCGAGAGAGCTGAAGGACTATGCGCTTCCCCGCGTATTCGGCAGCGATCCACTTCCCGAAACCCGAACTGAAAAGG
The DNA here is from genome assembly GCA_902465435.1 of uncultured Eubacteriales bacterium. Lineage (GTDB taxonomy): Bacteria > Bacillota > Clostridia > Oscillospirales > Oscillospiraceae > CABQNH01. The sequence continues at coordinate 35,112 of CABQNH010000006.1, forward strand.
ACTGATTTTATGACACAACCCGCAAGAAAACAGAACTTCCTGACCGGCGCCGCCATTTTAGCGCTCGCGACGGCCATCGTGAAGGTCATCGGCGCCTGCTACAAGATCCCGCTTGTGCGGCTCATCGGCAACGACGGCTATGGCTACTTTTCGAACTCCTATGACATTTATTCTGTTCTTCTGACCATCTCGACGGCGGGACTTCCCGTCGCCATGAGCCGCATGATCTCCGAATCGCAGACGCTCGGCAACACGGCGCAGATCCGCAGGATCTATCGTGCCTCCCTGTACGTATTTCTCTCGATCGGCATCGTCAGCAGTCTTCTGATGTTCGGCTTCTCAAAGCAGCTTGCCGTAGCCATCGGCTCGCCGAACTCGCGCTACGCCATCGCCGTGCTTGCGCCGGCCGTCCTGTTCGTCTGCATCATCTCGTCGTTCCGCGGCTACTTTCAGGGACAGAACAACATGGTGCCGACCTCGGTATCGCAGGTCATTGAGGCGCTGTGCAAGCTGGTCTTCGGTCTGGGCTGCGCATGGCTTCTGATGCGCAGCACGCAGGACTTCACCCGCAACTACGCAGGCTCCCTGCTCGGCAGTCTTGCGCCCGACGCACTGTCCACGCACGGCAACACCGCACTTGCCGCAGGCGGCGCGATCTTCGGCGTCAGCTTCGGCTGTCTGCTCTCGGTGCTGTATCTCTGGCGCACCTTCCGGCGCAGCCAGGTCGGCGTTTCGCTCGCAGGCCACGTCAAGCCCATGCGCGCGACCATGAAGGAGCTGCTCTCCATTGCCATTCCGATCACCATCGGCTCCGCCGGATTGCAGCTCATCGGCCTGGTGGACACGGTCGTCGTGCTGCGCAGGTTGACCGGTGCAGCCGGTCTGACACAGCTCGCCGCGGACAATCTCAAGGGCATTTACGCCGCCTGCGTCACGCTCTTCAATCTGCCCGGCGCGTTTGTCGTGCCGCTGACCGTAAGCGTGCTTCCCTCCGTCACCTCCTACCTGACGCTGAAAAACCGGCGCGGCGCTCTGATGGTGGAGGAATCCGCGATCCGCGTGATGGCGCTGCTCGTGATGCCCTGCGCCGTCGGCCTGATCGCCATATCCTCTCCGATCCTCCAGCTTCTTTACGGCTACCAGGGCGCCAATCTTGCGACCGCAACGCCGATCCTCGTGCTGCTCGGCCTCGCCGTGCTGTTTAACTGCCTCGTGCTTCTCACCAACGCCATCATGCAGGCGCACGGAATCATCTCGATCCCGGTCGTCCATATGCTCATCGGCGGCGTTGTCCGTGTCATCGTGAACTTCATCCTTGTGGGCACGCCGTCCTTGAACATCGTCGGGGCGCCGATCGGCACCCTGATCTGCTTCCTTCTGATCACCTCGCTGAATCTCTTCGCCATGCACCGGATGCTCCCGCGCCGCCCGAAGCTTCTGCGCAATATGTGCAAGCCCTTCATTGCGGCCGCTGTGATGGGTCTTGCGTCCTATTTCACCAACTCCGTGCTTGTCCGTCTGCTCGGCTCCGCAAAGATCGCCTGCCTCGGCGGACTGGTCGTGGCCGTTGTGGTTTATGCCGTGATGGTCGTTGCGCTCAAGGTTGTGACCATGGAGGACTGCATGCTCCTGCCGAAGGGCGAAAAAATCGCAAAAATTCTCCGGATTCACTGAGAAATGCTAATAAAACTCTTGCGAATGTGACAGAATTATGATATTATGAAAGATAGCTATGGAAATATTCGGCTTTCGCAATTCGTTTCGAGAATTTTCTGTCATATTATTGTAAGAAAGAGGTAACACCATGAACAAAACTGAACTGATCGCAAGTATTTCGGAAAAGGCCGGCCTGTCCAAGAAGGACGCGGAGAAGGCGCTCAACGCAACCGTCGAAGCAATCACCGCTGCGCTGCAGGCAGAGGAAAAGGTACAGCTCGTCGGCTTCGGCACCTTTGAGGTTCGCGCACGCGAGGCTCGTATGGGCCGCAACCCCAGAACCAAGGAAACCGTTGAAATCCCGGCTACCAAGGTTCCTGCATTCAAGGCAGGCCAGGGGCTGAAAAACGCCGTTGCAAAGTAAGAAACTCTCCGGGAGCCTCTGATGCGATTCCAAACGGCGGACGGCGAATCCCTTTCGCCGACGCATCGGTTTGGCGAAATTCACTCGCCGACCATCCCGATTGCCGGAACCGGAGCCTCCCCAGAGCTTCTCATGGCAGGCAAGGAGCTGTCTCACCCCGAGGCGGCCCCTTGCCTGTTGCTTTTTTGGCAGGGTGGGAACAGGCCGCCCGCCAATGAGGGCAACGACGTGAAACGTCGTTCCGCGTGTCAAAAAACCTTTTTGACACGCTGCAGGCTATCAAGAAAGTTCGGAAGGCAAGGAACCTCGCGCCTGTAGGCGTACATAGGTACGGTAAGGCGCGAGTTCCGAAGTAAGTCAAAACAATAAATATTTCCTTGTTTTTGAGCGTAATTGATTTGAATTTTTCTATAAAATGGACGCACCGAAAGGGAAAATCGTCAAAATTGTTTCCCTGTTTTGACGGTTGCGAGCTTTATTGACAGCCTGAACGACGTGAAACGTCGTTTGCACGTCTATGATAGGAGGAATTATGAGACTGGATAAATATTTGAAGGTATCGCGCCTGATTAAGCGCCGCACCGTTGCAAACGACGCCTGCGACAACGCCCGCGTAACGGTCAACGGCCGCCCGGCCAAAGCGTCCTATGACGTGAAGGTCGGCGACCAAATCTCCATCGCCTTCGGCCAGAAGACCCTGACGGTTGAGGTGCTTGCCGTCGCCGATGCCGTCCGTAAGGATGACGCCGCCGCCATGTACCGCGAGCTGCCGCAGCGCTGAGCAATCATCCCGCCACCCCGAGCCGCATAACGCGGCGTTCTCTGCCCTCTTAGCGCAGCTCCCAAGTACACCAAAATACGCCCCGTCGAATGCATTTTGACGAATTGTGTCGAAAAGTTCCTGCAAGAAATTTGCAAAAACACCTTGAAAAAACTGGTTGATTATGGTAAATTATATATACCGCGGCGGGAAAAATGAAATTCAAATTCAATTTGTTACATTTTAATACGGGAGAGTAAAGCTATGGGAAATCGGATTCGCGTTATGATTGCGGATAGCAATGAGGAGTTTTGCGATAATCTCAGCAATCAAATGAAACAAAGAGAAGGATATGAAGTAGCAGGAATTGCACTCGACGGCGCAAAGGCTTTGGCAATGGTGGGAGAATTTAAGCCGGATGTGCTGGTATTGGACCTGATGCTGACAAAGCTCGACGGCATGTCGGTGCTGAAATCGCTGAGCGGTATGGAACACCGTCCGACGACGATCGTCACCTCCAATTTTACAACGGACTATGTGTCCATGATGGCCTCGAGCCTGGGCGCGCAGCTCTTTGTGCTCAAGCCCTGCGATGTATCGGCGCTTGCCGACCGCATCTGCGAGCTGCGCGAGCAGACGAAGGCGCTGCAGAACGGGCTGCAGGCCAAGCGGATGCCAGAGCGGAACATTGAGGCCATGGTGACCTCCGTGATCCACGAGATCGGCGTACCCGCGCATATCAAGGGGTATCAGTATCTTCGCGAGGCGATCATGCTGGCCGTGGAGGACATGGACGTCATCAACGCCATTACGAAGGTTTTGTACCCGCAGGTGGCAAAGACATTTTCGACCACGCCGTCCCGCGTGGAGCGCGCGATTCGCCACGCAATCGAGGTCGCGTGGGATCGCGGCGATCTGGACACGCTGCAGCGCTTCTTTGGCTACACGGTGTCTAATACCAAGGGCAAGCCTACCAACTCGGAATTCATTGCGCTGATCGCGGATAAGCTTCAGCTGCAGCTTAAAAATTCGGAAGCGGCCGTCCTGTAACGCCGCGAAAGCATTGGCGACCGCAGGGGCGAAAGCTTCCACGAAATGCCCCTCGGCACACAATCTGCAAAAGCAAAAAAGCATACGAAATCTGCTGAAAGGGCAGATTTCGTATGCTTTTCAGCGTGTCAAAAAACCTTTTTGACACGCTGGCAGGCTATCAAGAAAGTTCGGAATACGAGTAACTCACGCCCGTCGCCGTACATAGGTACGGTAGGGCGCGAGTTCCGAAGTAAGTCAAAATAATAAACTTTATCCACTTTTTGAATCGTATTTGTTTGAAACTTTTCAAAAAATAGAATAGATACGTTTCATATGGAAATCGTCAAAAATGTTTTCTCATTTTGACGATTACGGACTTTATTAACAGTCTGAAGCATACGAAATCTGCTGAAAGGGCAGATTTCGTATGCTTTTCAGCGTGTCAAAAAACCTTTTTGACACGCTGGCAGACGATCAAGAAAGTTCGGAATACGAGTAACTCGCGCCCGTCGCCGTACATAGGTACGGTAGGGTGCGAGTTCCGAAGTAAGTCAAAATAATAAACTTTATCCACTTTTTGAATCGTATTTGTTTGAAACTTTTCAAAAAATAGAATAGATACGTTTCATATGGAAGTCGTCAAAAATGTTTTCTCATTTTGACGATTACGGACTTTATTGACAGTCTGAAGCATACGAAATCTGCTGAAAGAGCAGATTTCGTATGCTTTTTCTATGAAATCAAGGCCTCCCTGCCGCCGTTTCTCCGGCCAAGCCCGCCTTCTCCGCTATTTCGGCGCTGCGCCTTCCGCCGCGCCGACGATCCGTTTTCGGTAAAACGCGAAAAGAAACGGCACAGAAACAACGAAGGTCAAAAAGTCCGCCGCGGGCTGACTGAGCTGCACCCCGACACAGCCCCACAGCTGCGGCAGCAGCAGGATGGCCGGGACAAAAAAGACGCCCTGCCGGCAGCTGGCCAAAAAGGTTGCCGATGTCTTGAAGCCGAGGCTCTGGTACAGCTGGTTGACATAAGTCGAGAGCGCCAGAAACGGCATGACCGCGCAGGCATAGTACAGTGTCTGCGTGCCGATGCGCCGCACCTCCGCATCCGGGCTGAACCAGCACATGATCGGACGCGCCAGCGCCGCGATCCCGCCTGCCGCGGCAAGGCAAACCGCGCTGCCCAAAAGCGCCGCAAAGCAGAACGACTGCCAGACGCGGCGGCGCTTTCCCGCGCTGTAATTATAGCCCGCAACCGGCTGAAAGCCCTGCCCGATGCCGAGCGTCAGGTTGCGCACAAACACATAGACCTTGTTGGCAATCGTAATGGCAGCGACGGCTGCGTCCCCATAGCGGACCGCCTGCCGGTTGAGCAGCGCCGCCGCAAGGCTTCCAAGACCTTGCCGGAAGATCGTGGGCAGGCCCGTCGCAAGAATTTGGACGTAGTCACCAGGTCGTCTGCTGACGCTCCGCAGCCGCACGCGGACGATGGACTTGCCCCGAAGATAGAAGGACAGCAGCAGGCAGAAGCTGACGCACTGGCTGACGGCCGTAGCCAGCGCCGCGCCGCCCGTGCCCAAAGGAAGCACAAAGAGAAACAGCGGATCCAGCGCGACATTCAACACGCCGCCGACGCTCAGCCCCCACATGGCAAGCCGCGATTCTCCCTCCGCGCGCAGCACATTGTTCAGCACGAAGGACGCACAGCTCAAAGGCGCGGCAAGCAAAATGTAACGCGCATAAGCCCGCGCATGGGGAAGCATCGTCCTGCTGCATCGAAGCAACCGCAGGATGGGCGCAAGTCCGGCCAGACAGCCCCAGCCCACGAGCGCGCCGAGCAGCAGCGCCGCAAAAAAGGCGCTGGAAGCGCAGCGCTCCGCCGCTTCGTCGTCGCGTCTGCCGAGACTGCGGCTGATCAGGCTGCCCGCACCCATGCCGAGGCCATAGCCGACGGCCTGCAGTACCGCCATCAGCGTATAGACCATGCCGACGGCGGCAGATGCCGATTTGTTGATCTGCGAAACGAAATAGGTATCCGCCGTGTTATAGATCACCGTGACCAGCATACTAATCGTCGTGGGAATCGCGAGCGCGGTCACAAGCCGTGGGATCGGCGTCTCCAGCATGTTTGTATATTGTTCTTCGCTGCTTGAGGGCTGCTGCATGTTATCACCTTTTGCTATAGAATGGGCGTCTCCGATTCCGCCCGCATGGTCATACCGACATCCCAATCCGGGCGCAAGTTAGACACACCGACAGGATTCTTACGCGATCCGGCTCAGGTGATGCAGAAGCCGCCGTTGATATGCAGAATCTCGCCGGTCACAAACTCCGCCTGCGCAAGATACAGCATGGCGTTTGCGATATCCTCCGGCCGACCGTTCCGGCCGATCGGCGTATCCTCGCGCAGCGCCTGCACCGTTTCCTCACTCACGGAGGCCATCATATCCGTCATGGTCACGCCCGGCGAAACGGCGTTGACCCGGATCCCGGACGGCCCCAGCTCCTTGGCCAGCGCCTTGGTCATTGCGTCGATCGCGCCCTTCGTCGCGGAGTAGCACACCTCGCAGGATGCACCGACCTGCCCCCACATGGACGAGACATTGATCACGCAGCCCGCATGCCGATGGAGCATGGAGGGAAGCGCCGCGCAGATGCAGCGGTACGCGCCGCCGACGTTGACGGCAAACACACGGTCCCACTGCGCCTGTCCAATCTCCGTAATCAGGCCGTAATGGCAGACCCCGGCGTTATTGACCAGCACATCGACCTCGCCGATCCTTTGGAAGGCCGCGCGCACCGCCTGCGCATCGGTCACATCCGCGCAGAGCGCGGTGCTCCCGGTTTCCTCTGCGATGCGGCGTGCCGCCTCATGCGATTTTTCGTACAAAAAGAAGACCCGGTAGCCCGCCGCTGCGAAGCTCCGCACCGCCGCCGCGCCAATGCCGCGCGAGCCGCCGGTGATCACCGCCGTTTTTTCCATGTCAAACCTCCAAAAAATTGGCGAGATGAACCTTCATCTCGCCAGAATCAAATCAAAGAGCACTATGGGAGCCTGCCTCAGCGCCGGCGGGACTTCGTCTTGTGATCGGCATACTGTCGGCAGGAGGAGATCTTGCTGTCGGAATCCGCCATGAACTGCTTCAGCTTGTCCTCAAATGTGAGGGGCGGACGCGGCTCCGCCGGACGGCGGGGCGCAGACTTCGGCTTATTGTTCGGCTTCTGCTGCTGCAAAAGGCGCTTGATGGAAAGGCTGATCTTTCCGGCCGGGTCGACCGCAATGACCATCACGCGCACCGGGTCGCCCTCGTTGAGGTGCTGACGGATGTCGCTGACGAAGGTGTTGGAAATTTCGGAGATATGCACCATACCGGTCTTGCCGCCCGGCAGATCGATAAATGCGCCGAATTTTGTAATTGAGCGGACGGTTCCGTCCAGAATTGCGCCGACTGTTGCGTCCATAAGCGTCTGTGTTTCCTCTCTCAGATTGATGAAAAAGCGGAACGCGGGCAAAAGGCCCTATTTATTCTGCGTGATAAACAGCACAACGCCCTCCGCGACCATGCCCAGACGCTCCTCCGCGAGCTTGCGCACCGCGTCGTCCGTACCGAGCGCATCGATATCCGATTGCAGCTGCAAATTGGCGGAAAGCGCGGAAACCTTTTCCGATTCATACTGTGTGATTTCGGCGTTTGTGTCGTCGATCTGCCGCTGGAGCGACACGAGGGTAAACGTGCCGTAAAGGAGCAGCGCCAGAATCAGGAGCTTGGTCAGGAACGATGACTTGCGAAGTCGCATCAAAGGAACCTCCCTGTGCGTGTTTTTTCCGCGAGCGCTTGGCTTTTCGAGCGGATTCTTTTACGCGTATTATTCTAAACCATTTTTTCGCTCTTGAAAAGAGGAATTTTGCAAATTTTCTTATTTTTTTGAAAAAAAATAAAAAAGGCTGCCGCAATATGCGCCACGGGAGCAGCAAAAGGCGGAGAAGCTGCCCGAACAGCCATAAAAACGGTCGGCTGAGCAGCAAAAAATACAGCGTCGCCCCCAAGCCGACGCCCAAAAACGCAAACAGACGGAAGTCTCCGCGCCCAACGTAGAGCGCAAAGAGCAGCAGGGAAAGCGTCAAGGTCAGGCCGAACAGGAAGTCAAGCGGGTGCGTCAGCGCGCGGACGCGCCGCCGCACGGCGCGCAGAAGATCATAATATGCGCCGAGGGCAAGACCAAGCGCACCCGAAAGCAGAAACTCGGCGCATTGCAGCGATACCGGCAGCTCCATCAGCCAAACAGCTTTGCGAAAAAGCCGCGGCTCTGCGACTCCTCCGCATAATGCAGCGAGGAGATCTTCCCGGTGACGGAGACCTCGCCGCCGTCGATGGAAAGCGCCTGCATCTTCAGTCCCTCGCCCTGAATGCACAGCGCGCCCAGCGTCGTGTGCAGCAGCACAGTCTCCTCGTCAAAGCTTTCCACGTCGGTCACGCCGGAAACGGTCAGACGGCTGCGGCTGTCCAGCGTCAGGCGGTGCGGGGATTCGGAATGAGAAAGATGCGTATCCATAGGGCGGCCTCCTTGCTCCCGGCAGATTCGTTACACACTATGTATACGAGGCCGCGCCTGAAAATATGCCGAAAAAATTCAAGGAACCTCCGAATCGATCCACCGGGCTGGACAGGGAGATTTTTCACGTCCCAAGCCGGAGAGGCACGGGCATAGTCGGTATCTTTCCAATTTTAAATTTTCTGCCCGCCCTACCGCAGCAGCGCGGCCGCTCCCGCGATCAGGAGAATAAAGACCGGCTGATGGAGCAGATAAAGCTGCAGGGAGTAGCGCCCGCAGAACCGGAGCGCCCGCACCGGCGCGCAGCTCGACGGAAAGCGCGGCAGGAGGCTGCGCTTTTCCCGATACAGCGTCCTTCCCAGGCAGACGCCAAGCAGGAACCAGCCGAAATTCGGCAGGAGCGGGAAGTAGTCGCCGGAGGCGAAGCGATCCGTAACAAGCCCGAGCGGAAACAGAAACGACACCTGCACGCGCAGCGTCTCCACATAAAAGCCCAGCGCGACCAGCGCCGCGCCGAGCAGACACAGCGGAAGCGTCTTCCAGCGGCGCACCAGCGGGTAAAGGAGCATACTCACGCCCAGAAGATGCAGAATGCCGAAGCGGACCACAAAATCGTCCCCGCAGAAGCCCAGACGCGCCAACACGGCGGTCACCGCCGTAATCAGCATGGCGCAGCCGAAAACGACCGCGCCGCGTTTGGCGCTCTTTGTGCCGAGCGTCGCGCAGATGCCGGAGAGCAGAATGAAAAGCGTCCCGCCGTAATCCTGCACGAAATGCAAAAAAGCGGGCATTTGAATCGGCACGTCGGCAAAGCTCGTCAGGTCAAACGCAATATGAAAGCCCATCATGCACAGAAGGAACAGGCCGCGCAGCGCGTCCAGCTCCCAGATCCTCTTTTTCTCCGTCGGTTTTTCCACGGTATCGTCCTTCTCTCTGCGGAAGCCCGGCCCCTGCAGCGGCGGCTCCGACTTCCGGCTTTTTCAGGTATTATATCAGCCCCGCGCCGGAATGGAAAGAAGTATTTCCGCAAAAAACATTTACACCGCTGCATTTTCGTTGTAAAATAGAGTGATTTCATTTCCCGTATCGCTTTGCAAAAAGGAGGCGAACCCTCATGACATATGATCGGACGGACGATTATGAGCAGGACTGGAGCGAGCTGGATGCCATGATCGACGAAAAATACGGACGCACCCCGCCGAAGCCCCCGCGTGCGGACGCGGGCGGCGACCCATCCGGGCAGCCGCGCGTGCTTGCCTATAACGCGGATTTTGTCGGCTCCGCGCCAAAGCGCCGCGCCTTCCCCGCGCAGCCGGATCCGGCGCAGCCGACCTACGACTCAGGTGAGGACTATGACGACGCGGACGCATACGGCTACGCCGCAAGCGCGCCCTACGCGGACGAAGACGAATTTATCCCGGACTACTCCGACCCCGCGCAGGAGGCTGCCCCGCCGCGCGGGAAGCGGCGCAAAAAGCGCCATATTCTGCGCAATCTTCTGCTGGCGCTTTTGGCCGTGCTTGTACTCGGCGCGGCGGCAGCGCTGCTCCTGCAGAAGCAGCCGAAAACGGACGAACCGATCGCAGCGCGCAAATCGGGCTGCAGCACGGTGCTTCTGGTCGGCACGGACGAATCCGGCAGCAACACCGACACCCTCATGCTGCTGCTGATCGACCGCAAGAGCGGGAAGATCAACCTTTTGAGCATTCCGCGCGACACCTACGTCGTCTCGCCCTTCACCGGCAGCGGCTACAAGATCAACTCGGTCTACGCCATGAACGGCGGCGGCGAAGAGGGCATGGATGCGCTTATGGCCTACGTCGCCTGCTGCACGGGCTATCGCCCGGACGGCTATGTGCTGGTCAAGCTGACGCTGTTCCGCGAGATGGTCGACCTGATGGGCGGGATCGAATATGACGTTCCCTGCGATATGTACTACTCCGACCCCGCGCAGGATCTTTACATCGATCTGAAGGCCGGCAAGCAGAAGCTCAACGCAGAACAGGCCATGGGACTTGTCCGCATGCGCCACTGCTACACGACGCAGGATCTCGGCCGCGTGGAAACGCAGCGCGGCTTTATTCAGGCCGCCGTCCGCCAATGGGTCTCGGTGCTCAAGGCCTATAAGCTTCCCTCGGCGCTGCGCCTGATGCGCAAGTTCTCCACGACCGACCTTTCCACCCGCAATTTTCTTTGGCTGGCCGTTTCCCTTCTGAAATGCGGCACGAGGGATATGGCAAGCTATACGCTGCCCGGCGCGTGGGACGGCCGCTACTACCGCATCGACACGCAGCAGGCCGCCGCGATCCTCGACGAATACTTCAATCCCTATCAGACCGCGATCCGCGCAGGCGATCTGCGCGTGAACGGCTGAGCGAAGAAGAGGCGCCGCACAGGAACGGATACGAGGTTTTTTGAGATGTCCCACCCTCGCAGCTTCAAACGCCGCGCGGCGGGAAATCGCCGACCGCGCGATACGGCCGCTTTCCGTTTTTTCCGCGCAGAAAAGCTGCGCGAACGACCGGCCGCCCGCCGCAGGGAGTGGATTGGGACGTTTTCTTGTATTCGGATCGTTCGGAAGCCCGGCTGTGTGTGAAAAAGCTTCTTTGGGCGCAAAGGAAACACCGGGACAGCTTGCGGAGAAACCGCGAACCGTCCCGGTGCTTGCCATATTCCTCTGTCTTTCCCGTATTGCTCCATTTCGGCGCATATAGAACCGGTTCCTGATGCTGCGGCCTTCCTCACTCAGACTGCCGTCTCCCGGCTTGGCCGATTTCCGCCTCCGTGCCGGACGGTCAGTACCCGACCGAGCGCGTAAATTCCATAGCCGAGCAGCCCACCCGCCGTATTTGTGATGACGTCGGTCACATCGGAGCTTCTTGCACCGTGAAGCAGCGGCTGCAGCAGCTCGATCCCTACGCTCAGCGCCGCCGTTGTGAAAAGGCAGCGCAGAAGACCGCAGCGCTTGCCGCCATTTTGGCGGCAGATCGGAAGCAGAATGCCAAACGGGATCAGCATTCCAACATTTAAAACAACCTGCCGAACGCAGTCGCCCCGGCGCAGGATCAAGTCCTCAAAGGGACGCATATGCATCGGAACATACGGATGATTCCAGCAAAAGGGGAGCGCCGTCAGAATCGGCATCAGCGTGACGTAAAAAAGCGCCGTCAAATAAATCAGCATTGCAGCATTGGCCATCCACACCCGACAGCCGCACCTGCGCCATCCCGGGCGCAGAAAAAAGCCGTAAATCGCCGCAATGGCCAGAAAATCTACAAGGTGTTCCCAAAAATCCCGCATTGCTTTCCAAGCTCCCTCCGCGCCGCCCGCCCGATCCGCATCAAGGGCGACAAAAAATTACAAAACGTGCGATATATAACGTATGTAATTATACTACATCTCCCTGTCCCTGTCAAGAGCTGCGCCCTGGCCGCAGCACGCGGTCAAGGCGCAGTGTATTCCATTTTCACTTTCCGGCCTGTGCCGCCCAACGCGGCGTCCGGCCGAACCGGAGGCTTTTATGCAGCAGCTTGTGCATCCCATTCCGCCGCTCTATGACAGCCGCGCGGACACGCTGATCTTAGGCTCGTTTCCGTCGGTCAAATCGCGGCAGGCCGCATTCTTTTATCACCATCCGCAAAACCGTTTCTGGCGCGTGCTGGCCGCGCTTTATGACGCGCCGCTTCCGCAGACGATTCCGGAGAAAAAGGCGCTGATTCTGGAAAACCGCCTTGCCCTGTGGGACGCCATCGGTCAATGTGAGATTGAAGGCTCTCAGGACGGCTCCATTCGCGCGGTCGTTCCGAACGACCTTACGGCGCTCATGCAGGAAACGTGCATCCAGCGCATTTTCTGCAACGGCGCAGCGGCCTACACCTACTATGTGCGCGACCTGCAGGAAAAGACCGGCATTGCGGCGGTTCGTCTGCCCTCCACCAGCCCGGCCAACGCCGCGTGGACGCTGCCGCGTCTGATCGAGGCGTGGTCCGTATTAAGGGAGCGCTGACGGGATTCTCCTGTTGCGTGGAAACAGATTTTTGAATGCGATAGAAAAAGCCACCGTAGTTCGATCAAAACTACGGTGGCTTGGCAGCGGGTGAAGGATTCGAACCCTCACATACGGAGTCAGAGTCCGCTGTGCTACCTTTACACAAACCCGCTATGTTCCTTTTGCACGGAACGCAAGGATTATTATACGCAGTTTGCGGAAAAAGTCAAGGAATTTTTTCAAAAAAGAGAAAAGATTCCGTACTTTTTTGCTTTTCCGGGCGCAGACGGCCGCTACAGCGCCGCCAGCAGCCCCGGCAGCGCGGAAAGCCGCTGAATTTCATAGTCCGGCGCAATGCCGCACTTCCGCGGCTTTCCCGCCGGATTCAGCCAGCAGGTGCGAATTCCTGCATTGCTTCCTCCCAAGATATCCGAGGTCAAGCTGTCGCCGACCATCAGCGCCTCCTCCCGGTGGAAGCCGTCGATCGCGGAAAAGCAGGCGGCAAAAAATGCGGGATCCGGCTTGCTGACGCCCAATTCGTCCGAAATAAAAATTTTCTCAAAATAATGCCCGATCCCGGCGCTCTCCAGCCGCGAATACTGCGTGTCAATGACGCCGTTGGACGCGAGAAACAGCCGGTACTTCGGCGCGAGCGCGGCAAGCAGCGCCTCCGCACCCTCCACAAAGTGATGCCCCTCGCCCAGATGGCTGCGGTAAAGCCGCTCGCATTCCTCCGGCGAGAAGGGAAGCCCCAGCTCGGAAAACAGGACGCGGTGCCGCTCGACCAAAAGCGTGTCACGCGAGATCTCGCCGCGCTCAAAGCGCTCCCAGAAATCCTGATTGACGGCGTGGTAGCGCGCATAGATTTCGTCCGTCAGCTCGCTGCCCATGTCGGCATAAGCGCGGGACAGGGCGCGGCGCTCCGCCCAGCCGAAGTCCAGCAGCGTGTCGTCCAAATCCAGAAAAATAAACCTAATCATGCGGCGTTTCTCCCTCCATTGTGTTTGCGATCGCGGCAAAGGCCGCAATGTCGAGCGTTTCGCCGCGCACGGTGGGCGAAATGCCGCAGCGCTCCAAAATGGCCTGCAGCTCCTGCTTGGAAAACTCGCCGAAGCCGGAGGACAGGGAATTCAGCAGCGTCTTGCGCCGCTGTGCAAAGCTCGCCTTCACGACGCGGAAAAACCGCTTCTCGCTGAGAATTTCGCAGGGCGGGGCGGAGCGCGTCGTCAGCTTGAGGACGGCAGAGGTGACCTTCGGCTGCGGAACGAAGCACGAGGGCGGTACGTCAAAGCACATCGACGGCTCGGCATAATACTGGCAGAACACGGTGAACGCGGAATAATCGGAGCTGCCGGCCCCGGCGCAGATGCGCTGCGCGACCTCCTTCTGCACCATCACGGTCACCGTGGAAAACAGGCGGCTTTCCAGCAGCCGCGATAGGATCGGCGAGGTGATGTAGTAGGGCAAATTGGCGCAGGCAACCGGCTTTAAGCCCAAAAAATGCGTCTCGACCAGTGCATTCAGGTCGGTTTTCATCACGTCGGCAAAAAGCAGCGTAAAGTTGGAAAAGTCCGCCATGGTCTCCGCCAGCACCGGCTTTAAGCTCGTATCCACCTCGACGGCTACGACCTTTCCGGCGCGCAGGCAAAGCTGCTGCGTCAGCGGGCCGAAGCCCGGGCCGACCTCTAAAACGCCGCAGGAGCCGTCGATCCCGGCTTCCTCGGCAATTCGCGCGGGTACCCAGCGCTGCGTCAGGAAATTTTGCCCCTTGGCCTTGGAAAAATGAAAGCCGCTGCGCTCCGCCAGGGAACGGATCACGGTCATATTGCATACATCGATCATAAAAACCGCCTTTCCGGGCAAACCCGCGCCCGCGTGCAGGATTCTGAAAGCAGGCGCCGCAATGGACGCTCCCGAACCGCCGCGCAGATTCGGAGGGCGGAGAATTTCCGTCCCGCCGTACCTATATGTATTCGGGCAGGAACAGTACTCCCGGAGGTCTCCGATTTGTCCGGGAAGCGCACCGCCGCCATAGCCGCCCGCCATAGAAATAACGCCTTTCGTCCATTTTATCAGACGAAAGGCGTTATTTCAACAATAAAGAATCAGTCCAGAATATATACCGTGCAGTCACGGCGGCCGAACTGATAGCATTCGGCGATCGTATTGAAGTAAAGGTCGATCTTGTAGCCCTTGATGGCGCCGCCGCAGTCCTCGGCCACAGCGTAGCCGTAGATATATTTTCCGTCGTTGGAGACAATGTACATTCTGGTTCCGTAAGGAATGACCTTCGGATCGACGGCGATCGCGCCGACGCGGGCAATCGTTCCGGTCGCGGTATGTCCCGTATAGCCCTCGCAGCTATAGGCCGTGGCATTGCAGGTCAGGACCTTGCTGTAGCGCAGCGTTTCGCCGGATGCGGTCGTAATTACGCCGCCGCCTGCGGAGAAGCTGCCGGAGCCGCTGCCACTCCCGGAGGACGAGCCGCCGTTGCTTTTGGATGAGCTACCCCCGCCCTTGCCGGAGGAGCTGCCGGTAGACTGCTGCGGCTGATAGACCGACAGGAAGGACGTCCCCTCGCTGTCTGCCTGCTCCAGCGCGCGATCCATGCCGGTCAGCAGGATCTCAGACTGCATTTCCGTGATTACGGTGCTGCTGAGCGTTCGGCGGCTGTATTCCACGCCGTTGCGGTAGATCACCTCGTCGATTCGATGGATCAGACCGTCACGGCCCGCCGTCAAAACGCTGGTCTCCCCGGCGGAAAGCGACACGCTCTCGTAGCGCACGCTGTCATAGGGCACCGTCTCGTCATATTCGACCCTGCGCGTCTGCTCCTCGTAAATCTCCACACGCATGCCGTTGTAGGTTTTCGCGTCAGGCTCGCAGCTCATATGGTCGTTTGCGCCGAGGCGGATGTCCATCCCGGAGAGCAGGCTCTCCACCGTCTCGCCATAGGTGCCGACGATGGTCGTTTCGCCATGATAGAGCACCGTAACCATCTGCACGCGCTTGACGGTGATGGAGGTCTTTCCATCCTCATAGGAAGTTTCATAGGTATCTTTTTCGCCCAGCTCGATGCCCGCTTCATCCAGTACGGCGTCTACGTCCGTTTCGTGCGTGGTATGCACCACAACGTTGTCGCCGTCGTTAATGATGAAGGTGTTCTGCGCGAACGCGGACTGTATGAAGATCGCCGCGACCGCCGCCGCGAGCAGCAAAATCACGACCGCCCGCTTCAAAATCTTTCTGTGCATGATAGATACCTCCTTTCGATTTTTTGAATGCAGTTGCAACAGAAACAAATCGTTACACACTGTAACCATATTGCAACTTTTCTAACATTATAACTTAAAAGCGAAAAAAGTCAAGCTTTTTCTATAAAACAAGTGGTTTGTCGAACTTTTATGTTCCGTTATGTCAACATACACGACGCTAAATGCATGGTTGCCGCTGTATATACAACACAATATCTTGCGGAAAGGTTACAATTTAGTTTACATAACTGAAAAAAGTAAGAAAGGATTTGACAAGCGGGTGGAAACGTGCTATATTCTCGTTAGAAAATGGTTGTGACGAAGAAAAAACCGGCAAATGCCGCAGCGCAGAGAGGGAGCGCCCGGTGAAAAGCTCCTGCTGTTCGGCGTCGGTTTTCACCGCTTCCGAGCCGCTTTGCTGAAATCAGGCTTGACGCCTGAAAATAGGCAAAGACGGGTGCGCCCGTTACCGCGCAAATGAGCGGCAGATGGTGCGTTCCATCTGCAAGCAGGGTGGAACCGTGGGACTTCATTCCCACCCCTGATACCACATCAGGGGTGGGTTTTTGCATACCTGCCCCAAAAACAAGGAGGCAATGCATTATGTCCGAAGAAAACAATTACACCTTTGAAAACGAAGCCTACCGCAAAACGTACTGGCACACCTGCTCGCATGTGATGGCGCAGGCCGTCAAGCGCCTGTACCCCGAGGTGCAGCTTGCCATCGGCCCTTCGATCGAGACCGGCTTTTATTACGATTTCGACGCGCCGTTTTCCTTCACGACAGAGCATTTGCAGGCGATTGAAGCCGAAATGCGAAAGATCTGCAAGGAAAAGCTGAAGCTTGTCCGCAGCGAGAAGCCGCGCGAGGAGGCCATTGCGTTCATGGAATCGCGCAATGAGCCGTATAAGGTCGAGCTGATCCGCGACCTGCCGGAGGATGCCGTGATCTCCTTCTATCAGCAGGGCGAATTCATTGACCTGTGCGCAGGCCCGCATCTGGACTCAACCGGCCGCATCAAGGGCAATGCCATCAAGCTGACGAAGAGCTGCGGCGCATACTGGCGCGGCGATTCGAACCGCAAGATGCTGCAGAGGATCTACGGCGTGGCCTTCCCGGAAAAGGAGGAGCTGGACGCTTATCTGGAAAAGCAGGCCGAGGCGCTGCGCCGCGACCACAACAAGCTCGGCCGCGAGCTGGAATTCTTCACGACCGTGGACGTCATCGGTCAGGGTCTGCCGATCCTGCTGCCGAAGGGCGCGCGCGTCATCCAGACCCTGCAGCGCTGGGTCGAGGACGAGGAGCAGAAGCGCGGCTACCTTCTGACCAAGACACCGCTCATGGCAAAGCGTGAGCTTTATAAGATCTCCGGCCATTGGGATCACTATCTCGACGGAATGTTCGTTCTGGGCGACCCGCATGACGAGACAAAGGAATGCTTCGCCCTGCGCCCCATGACCTGCCCGTTCCAGTATCAGGTATTTTTGAATCGTGCCCGCTCCTACCGCGACCTTCCCATGCGGCTGGGCGAAACATCCACGCTGTTCCGCAACGAGGATTCCGGCGAAATGCACGGCCTCATCCGCGTGCGCCAGTTTACGATCTCGGAGGGACACATTATTCTGCGCCCGGAGCAGTTGGAGGACGAGTTCCGAAACTGCCTAGAGCTGGCAAAATATCTTCTTGACACGGTCGGTATGCTGGAAAACTGCACCTTCCGCTTCTCCCAGTGGGATCCGAACAACACCAAGAAGTATATCGGCACCCCCGAACAGTGGGACGAAGCGCAGGGCATCATGGCCAAGATTCTGGATGACCTTGGCGTGGAATACACCATCGGCATCGACGAGGCCGCTTTCTACGGTCCGAAGCTCGACGTGCAGTATAAGAACGTCTTCGGCAAGGAGGATACCATTGTAACCATTCAGGTCGATCAGCTTCTGGCGGAGCAGTTCGGCATGGAGTACACCGACGTGGACGGCAAAAAGCGCCGCCCGTATATTCTCCACCGCACCTCTTTAGGCTGCTATGAGCGCACACTGGCTTACCTGATCGAGCGCTATGCCGGCGCGCTTCCGCTTTGGCTCATGCCGACGCAGGTTCGCGTGCTGCCGATCACCGATCGCGCACACGACTACTCCGAGATGCTGGTGAAAAAGCTTTCCGACGCCGGAATCCACTGTGAAGGCGACTACCGCAGCGAAAAGCTGGGCTACAAGATCCGCGAAGCGCAGATGCAGAAAATTCCGTATATGCTCGTCGTCGGCGACCGCGATATGGAAAACGGCACGGTTTCCGTCCGCACGCGCGGCGGCGTCGATCTCGGCGCAATGACCCCGGAGGCCTTTATCGCAAAGTGCCGGAAGGAAATTGAGGAAAAGAACCGCGATTTCTAATCTATATTGTAGCGGCTTTTCCGCGTGAGATTTGCCGAAAAAACCAATATGCGATACAAAAAACCGTTAAGGAACGCAATTCTGCATTCCTTAACGGTTTTTCAGGCTGTCAGCAAAGTCCGTAACCGTCAAAACGAAAAAACGATTTTGACGATTTTCCCTTGCATACGTCCACTCTTTTTAAGGGATATCCCCAAACAATTCGATTCAAAAAAGAAAATACGATCTGCGGATGGATTCCGCTGTCCACGAAAAACCGGCCTTTTGCCGTGCGGGCGCAAAGGACGAAGAAGCCCACCGGTATGTGCCGCGCCGCCCAAGGCTTTGCCGGAAAAGCGCCTTGGGCGGCGGCAATGTGGTTTTCGTATTTATTCTCCCTTGTATTTCTTCCGTGTGGCCATTCCGCCCCGCAGGTGCCGCTCGGCCTTATTGACCTCTAAAATTTCCTTGACCTGCTGGTAGAGCGGGCGGTTAAATTCCTTCAGCCGCTTTGTCAAATCGTTATGTACCGTGGACTTGCTGACGCCGAATTTTTTTGCCGCGGCGCGAACCGTCGCGTGCGTCTCGATGATGTACACAGCCAGTGAGCTGGCTCGTTGTTCGATGTTTTCTCGCATGGTAGACACCTCCCAAGCTGTGCATTGCGTTACCAGTCTATGCATATGCGGCGCGCCATATGAGGGAGGTTTTGCTTGCGCTTTCGGCAAGACTGCGGTAAAATAAGCGTAAGGGTCTTACCGCTCCAAGCAATTTTACCCTTTGCTTTGAAAGAAAATTACTCTCTGCCGTTTCCGTTCCGCTTCGGAAACAAATCGGTCATCCGCTTCTCATTGGTGAAGCGCTCCGCGCAGAGAAAAGGAAAGGAAACGATTGTCATGCTTGATTCTATTCTTCGCGGAGGAACGCTGATCGACGGAAGCGGCGCACCGGGCGTTCCGGCGGACCTTGCCATACAAAACGGAAAAATTGCCGCGATCGGCAATTGCAGCGGGCTGGAAGCGCGGCGCAGTTTCGACGTGCGCGGAAAATGCGTCACGCCGGGTTTTTTGGATATTCACCGCCACGCAGACGCTGCCGTTTTCCGCCCGGGCTTCGGAGAAGCCGAGCTGCGGCAGGGACTCACCACCATCATCAACGGCAACTGCGGCCTGTCTCTCGCGCCCTTCGGCGCGGCGCACCGCGCTGAAATTCTCCAGTATCTCCGGCCTATTACGGGCGCAGTGTCCGAACAAATCGAAACGGACAGCATGGAAGGCTATCTGCGCGGCGCGGCGGCGCAGAATTTGCCGATCCACGTTGGTATGCTGGTCGGGAACGGCATTCTGCGCGCCGACGGCTTCGGCTATGAGGACGCGCCGATTTCGGATTATGCCCCTTTGCACCGCGCCATGGAAAAGGCGCTCGCGGAGGGCGCGTTCGGCGTGTCTCTGGGACTTGGCTACGCGCCGGAATGCTTTTATTCGACCGAAGCTTTAATTCGCGCGCTAGCGCCTCTGCAAGGCAGCGGCATACCCATTACCGTACATATGCGCGAGGAGGGCAGCGCCGTGCTCTCGGCCATCGACGAAATGCTGACGGTTTGCCGCGCCCTTCATACGCCGGTGCATATCAGCCATTTGAAGGCCATGGGAAAGGAAAACTGGGGCAATAAGATTCCGCAGGCACTTGCCATGCTGCGCCGCGCCCGTGAGGACGGCCTGCCGGTATCCTGCGACGTCTATCCCTATACCGCAGGCTCCACGCAGCTATTGCATATTCTGCCGCAGGATTTCTTAGGTGGCGGTCTGGACGCGGTCGTGCAGCGGCTCCGGGATCCCGGCGCGCGGCGGGAGCTATCGGCACGGCTGAAAACCGGCACGGATTTTGACAACATTTCGCGCCTCGTCGGCTGGGAAAACATTCTTTTATCCACACTGAACAGACCGGAAAACAAAAAATACGAGGGCAAAACGGCGGCGGAAATTGCAAAGGCGCGCGGTCAGGAGCCGGACGAATGCATCTTTGACCTTTTAGCCGACGAGCGCTGCGCGATCACCATGATCGACTTTATTGCCTCCGAGCAGGACATTGCACAGATTTTGCAGGACGATTTTGCAAACGTCATCTCCGACAGCACCTATCCCACCGAGGGGATGCCGCATCCGCGCGTTTACGGCACATTTGCACGGATGATTGAAAAATACGTTTGCCGGGACAAGGTGCTGAGTCTGGAGCAGGCCGTAAGAAAAATGACGCAGGTCCCGGCCGATGTGCTGGGTCTGCGGCAGAAGGGACGGCTTGCGGTCGGCGCCGATGCGGACATTTTGGTCTTTGCGCCGGAGGCGATCCGCGAAAATGCGACCTATCAGAAGCCGTGCGTCTGTTCCGACGGCTTTGAAACCGTGTTTGTCGGCGGCGAAACGGCAATAGAAAACGGGCGCCTCACAGGAAGCCGCTCCGGCGGTGTCCTGCGCAGATAATCAGGACGCCTTCGGCGTACACCAAAATAAGCAACAGTAGTGACGTTCTTCAATGAAAAACCTCTTTCATTGAGGAACGTCACTTTTTTACACAGCGCTGCAAATCCGCCGGTCTGCGCCCATTTCATTGTGCGTTAATGCCTTTGCTGAAATCAGCGGTTTTTGTCGAATTCTTTATTAATATTGTGTCGTTCGGAATTTGCTTGCAATTTTTTAGATTCTGTGCTACAATGTAGTTGGTTAAAATTGCGTATTTTATACCCTTTTGAAAGGAGCCTGCCATGTATTCCTCCGATTATGTATGGGCAAAGATCCTTGCTTATCTGGAAAAGCGGCTCACCGCGACGATCATCTCCGCATGGTTTGACGATGCGGAGGTCGTAGAGCTGACGGATACGCGCCTTGTACTGTACTCGCCCTCGCCTTACCGCAAGGATATTATCGAGCACCGCTGCGCCGACTATATCCGCGCCGCAATGAAGGAGCTTTTTGAAACGGATATTGAGCTTGTCGTATTCGGCGACGAGGAGCTTGCCTCCTACCGCGATAAGAGCAAGCGTCCCGCCTTCATCGAATTCAATCCACAGTTTACCTTTGATAAATTCGTCGTCGGCTCCTCAAACTCCTTTGCCTATGCCGCCGCCTTTGCCGTGGCGAATCATCCGGCGGAGGTCTATAACCCGCTGTTTATTTACGGCCCCTCCGGCCTTGGCAAAACGCATCTGCTTTATGCCATTGCCGCTGAGATCCACCACGCAAATCCGCAGTACAACATCGTTTATATCAAGGGCGACCAATTCACCAACGAGCTGATCACCGCCCTGAAGGACGGCAAAAATATAGAATTCCGTGAAAAATACCGCAATGCGGATCTTTTTCTGATGGACGACATCCAGTTCATCGGCGGCAAGGCCTCCACGGAGGAGGAATTCTTTCATACCTTCAACACGCTCTACGAAAATCATAAGCAGATCATTCTGACCTCCGACCGCAGCCCTTCGGAGCTGGTTCGTTTGGAGGACCGGCTGCGCACCCGTTTTGAATGGGGTCTGATCTGCGACGTGCAGCCGCCAGATTACGAAACGCGCATGGCGATCATTAAAAGCAAGGCCATTTCGCTCGGTCTTGATTTTTCGGACGAGGTCTGCAATTACATTGCCGAAAATATTACGAACAATGTGCGGCAGTTAGAGGGCTCGGTCAAAAAAATCAAGGCGCTGCACGATCTGACCGGAATGCCCATCGACGTGCAGAACGTCGCGCGTGCCATCAAGGATATGTATCGCGGCAATGAGCAGGCGCTTCCCACGCCGAACCTGATCATCGGCGAAGTCTGCCGCTTCTATTCCATTGCCGAATCGACACTGCGCAGCACGCAGAAAAGCCGCGGCACCGCCGAAGCGCGGCAGGTCGCCATGTATCTGATCCGCAAGCTGACAAATCTCAGCTTCCCCGACATCGGCAAAGAATTCGGCAAGGATCACACGACCGTGATTTATGCCATCAAGAAGGTCGAGCAGGCACTCTCCAATCCCAACACCGGTATGCAGGACAACATCCGCGACATCATTGCAAATATCAATTCCAAGCTCTAAGCGTTATCCACAGGGGCTGTGAGCTGTGAATTTCTTTCTGTGGATTTTCTGTTCTTTTTTGCGCGGCGGCGCGTGCCTGTGAAAAAACGATCGTTTATTCACAATAGGCTGTGAATTTCTTTTCGTTGAAATATAAGGGCTTGCGCCGTTTTTCCACATAAGTTTTCCCTACTACTATTACTACTACAAATTATTCTTTCCTTCTTTTAAAAAGATAGATTTCTGGAAAGCGAGGTCGAAACTATGAAGTTCACCTGTGAAAAAAGCGCGCTCGTATCCGCGATCTCCGTTGCATCGCGCACCATCGCGGTAAAAAGCGCTCTGCCCGTCTTAGAGGGGCTTTACGTCCGCGCCGGTGAGCGGCTCTATCTTACCGGCTACAATCTCGAAACCGGTATCACCATGCGGGTCGATGCCGAAATCAAAGAGGTCGGTGCCTGCGTTATGCCCGCGCGGCTCTTTTTCGACATCGTGCGAAAAATGCCGAGCGACACCGTGGCCGTCGAGGTCGACGAAAAGCTGAACGTCTCGATCCGCAGCGGCATTTCTGCCTTCACGATCAAAGCGTCTGACGCCGAGGAATTCCCGGAGCTGCCCGACGTGGAAAACGAAAAAGGCGTCCAAATTCAGCAGAACGCGCTGCGCAGCCTGCTTTCCGGCACGATTTTCGCCGTATCCGAGGATCAGGCGCGGCCGATTCATACCGGCTGCCTGTTTGAGGTCGAGGACGACTCTATTACAGTCGTCGGCGTGGATGGCTATCGCCTTGCCAGAAGGACGTACCATCCGAAGGAGCCAATCGGACGCACGATGAAATTCGTCGTACCGGCCGTCGCGCTGCGCGAGGTAGAGAAAATTCTGGGCGATACAGACGAGAACGCCGTTTTTACGCTCGGCACAAAGCATATTCTCTTTGAGATCGGCGCGGCAACGCTGGTCTGCCGCACGTTGGAAGGCTCCTTCCTGGATTGGCGGCGTGTCGTGCCGACCAATAATCCGATCCTTTTGACCGCGAACGTCGCAGAGCTGAGCGATTCCATCGAGCGTGTCAGCCTGATCGTCTCGGAAAAGCTGAAAAGCCCGGTTCGCTGCCATTTCGGCGAGAACTGCGCCGATTTCCGCACGACGACTGCAATCGGCACGGCGCGCGACAGCTGTTCTCTCGCCGGCGACGGTAAGGAACTGGAAATCGGCTTCAACTGCCGCTATTTTCTCGACGCGCTGCACGCCGTTCCGACGGAGGAGGTCGTATTGGAGCTTTCCAACGGACTGAGCGCCATTGTCCTGACGCCGCCGGATAAGGAAAAATACGACTATGCCTATATGGTATTGCCGGTTCGCCTGCGCGCGGGAGAATAATGAGAGAACAGCGCCGCACGATTCGGCGAAACACGCCGACGCAGGGATGCGGGCTTGTTTTCAGAAATCTCTGTATCGATCCTTTTCTTATGGTTTAATCAGAGCATTTCGAATAATCAGTAAAGGAATTTCATGCTATGAAGGTGACCGTTCATCGCCGCAGTGCGGAAAAACGAGTGGAAATCACGACGGATTTTATTAAATTGGAGGCCTTTCTGAAATTGGCAGACGCCTGCTCCTCCGGCGGCATGGCAAAGGCCGTCATTCAGGAGGGCGAGGTAAAGGTCAACGGCGATCTATGCACGATGCGCGGGAAAAAGCTGCACGACGGTGACACGGTTCTTTTTGACGGCGCCGTTTATCGCGTTTGCCATGCGGATTGACGCAATTACCCTCACGGGTTTTCGCAATTATGAGGAGCAGTCGATTTCCTTCGTACCGGGCGTGAATCTGATCGTCGGCGACAACGCGCAGGGAAAGACCAATCTTTTGGAGGCTGTGACCTACCTTTCCGTTGGCCGCTCGTTTCGCACGCGAAGGGAAGCGGAACTGATTCGCTTCGGCGCGGAATTTGCAGATCTGCAGGCAGACATTTTCTCGCACGAGCGGGAAATGCAGCTGCGCGCCGTTCTGTTTTCCGGCCGTCGGCCGCGTCAGCTTTTTATCGGCGGCGTAAAGCAGAAAACGGCTGAAGCGCTGTCCGGTCTTTTGACGACAGTGCTGTTTTGCCCGGACGATTTGAGTCTTTTGCTATCCGGCGCGGCCAATCGCCGGCGGCTTTTAGATGCGGCGCTGTGTCAGCTGCGTCCTCGTTATGCCGCCGCATTGTCTGAGTATACAAGGCTGTATGAGCAAAAATCGCGAATTTTGAAGGACCGTTTTGAAAATCCGTCGCTCTTGCAGGTGCTGCCGGAATATAATACGCGCATGGCGCAGGTCGGCGCACTGCTGATTTCCGGCAGGGCAAAGTATTTGCGCGAGCTTTCCAAATACGCGGAGCTTTACCACGAGAAATTTTCCTCAAAGAAGGAGCGGCTGGAGCTGCATTATAAAACCGTTTCTACGATAACGGATCCCTTTGCGCCGCCGCGTCTTCTCTATGAGAAGCTTTTGGAGCATCAGAAAAGTCATCATACGGCGGAATTGGAAAGTATGCAGTGCTTGTCCGGCCCGCACAAGGATGATTTTGAAGCAACGGTCAACGGTCTTTCCATAAAAAGCTTCGGCTCGCAGGGTCAGGTGCGCACGGCGGCAATCTCCATCAAGCTGGCGGAGCGCCGGATCTTCAAGGATGATACCGGCGAGGAGCCAATTTTGCTTCTCGACGATGTCCTGTCCGAGCTGGATCCGGGCAGGCAGGATTTTGTACTGAACCAGATCAAAACCGGGCAGGTGCTGATTACCTGCTGCGAAAAGAATAAGCTGACGAATCTCGGCAAGGTCATTTTTGTAGAAAACGGTCGGATTCAGGAGGGCAGAACATAGCGCTTTTTCCTTTCTGCCGCAGGCGCGGCGAAAGAAAGCGCTTCCCCTCGCATTTTGGAAAAGAGGCTTTTTATGTATCATGCGATCGGCGGCGATATGTCGGTCAGGGAATCCGCAATTCTCGGAATTTTTGACCTCGATAATACCTCATACAGTAAGCATACGCGGAATTTTCTGAACGCTTCGGAAAAAAACGGACAGGTGCTTTCCGTGACGGACGAGCTGCCGAAATCCTTTCTTTTAACCGAGGAGTTCGGCATGGAACGCGTGATTTTAACGCAGTTTAACGCGGCAACGCTGGAAAAGCGTATGACGGATTCCAAATAAGAATCCAATGAAAATATACCGGTCTGTGCGGCGGACTGAAAGGGCAATTTCTCCGCCGCCGACCCGGCAGAAGGAGCAAATCCAATGGCAGATGAATTGAAAAGCACGATCGTGGAAGAAACCTATGACGCAAATCAAATTCAGGTTTTAGAGGGTCTGGAGGCCGTCCGCAAGCGTCCCGGTATGTATATCGGCTCGACCTCCTCGTCCGGTCTGCACCACCTCGTTTATGAGATCGTGGACAACGCGATCGACGAGGCGCTGGCCGGCTACTGCAAGAATATTACCGTCACGATTCTTCCCGGCGACGTAATCCGTGTGACCGACGACGGCCGCGGCATTCCGGTCGATATCCAGCCGCAGACCGGTCGGCCCGCGCTGGAGGTCGTTTATACCGTGCTGCACGCGGGCGGAAAATTCGGCGGCGGCGGCTATAAGGTGTCGGGCGGTCTGCACGGTGTCGGCGCCTCCGTGGTCAACGCCCTGTCTGAGTGGCTGGAAGTGCAGGTGCACAAGGACGGCAAAATCTATGAGATCAAGTTTTCCCGGGGAAATATTACCTCGGAAATGAAGATCGTCGGAACGACGGAGCGGCACGGCACGGTCGTTACTTTTAAGCCGGATCCGGAGATGTTCGACACGCTGGAATACGATTATGAGCTGCTGCACACAAGAATGCGCGAGCAGGCATTTTTGAACGCCGGTCTGCGCATTGAAATCGCCGACAAGCGAACGGAGGACGGCGCGAGCGACTCCATGTGCTATGAGGGCGGCATTCGCGAATTTGTGACCTGGATCAACCGCAACAAAAATCCGCTTCATGCCGAGCCGATTTATATGACCGGCCGAAAGGGCGACGCGCAGGCGGAAATTGCGCTGCAGTACAACGACGGCTACAACGAGGTCATGGTTTCGTTTGCCAATGACATTCATACGCCGGAGGGCGGTATGCACGAAACGGGCTTTAAAACCGCATTGACCCGCGTTTTGAATGCTTACGGCACAAAATACGGCATCATCAAGGGGGAAGAAAAGGTCTCGGGCGAGGATTGCCGCGAGGGCATTACGACGGTCATTTCCGTCAAGCTGCCCGAAGCCCAGTTCGAGGGACAGACAAAGCAGAAGTTAGGAAACGCCTATATCAGAACGCTGGTGGACAACGTCGTTTCCGATCAGCTTGCCACCTTCTTAGAGGAAAACCCTGCCGTCGCACGCACGATTTTAGACAAGGCCATGATGGCCAACCGCGCCAGAGAGGCGGCGCGCCGCGCCAGAGAAAATATTCGCCGCAAAAGCGGCCTCGAGGGCGAGCGTTTGCCCGGCAAGCTTTCGGACTGTAACGAGCGTGACCCCGCACTGACCGAGCTGTATATCGTCGAGGGCGACTCCGCGGCAGGCTCCGCCAAGGGCGGACGCGACTCGCGCTTTCAGGCAATTTTGGCCATGTGGGGCAAGATGCTCAATGTCGAAAAAGCGCGTGCAGACAAAATCTATAACAACGATAAGCTTGCGCCGGTCATTCAGGCACTCGGCTGCGGCATTGGCGACGACCTTGATCTTTCGCGGCTGCGTTATCATAAAATCGTTATTATGGCCGATGCCGATGTGGACGGCAGCCATATCAGAACGCTGATGCTGACCTTCTTTTTCCGCTATATGCGGCCGCTCATCGAGCAGGGCTATGTCTATGCCGCCGTGCCGCCGCTCTATAAGCTGACGCGCGGAAAGACCACGCGCGTGGCTTATTCCGACGAGCAGCGCGACGCGATCTCGCAGGAGCTGCGCGCGGGAAGCAGCAATGTGAAAATTGATATCTCCCGCTTTAAGGGTCTTGGCGAAATGGACCCGCACGAGCTTTGGGAGACGACCATGGATCCGGAGCGCCGCAGTCTGCGCCGCATCACGATCAGCGACGCCATTGCCGCCGATCAGGTCTTTACCGTTCTGATGGGCGAGGACGTCGAGCCGCGCAAGGAATTTATCGAGCGCAATGCAAAATACGCGGTCAATCTGGATATTTAAGGGGGGAATAGAATGGCAAAAAATCGAGATTACAAGCCCGAGGATATTCTGTTCCCGGAGCAGACCATTGTTTCAAACGACGTGGTCAAGGAGATGGAAAGCTCCTTTATCGAATACGCGATGTCCGTCATTGTGGCGCGCGCGCTTCCCGATGTGCGCGACGGCCTGAAGCCCGTTCATCGCCGCATTCTGTACTCCATGTATGAAAATAACCTGACCTCCGACAAGCCGTTTAAAAAGTCGGCGACCTGCGTGGGCGACGTGCTGGGTCGTTATCATCCGCACGGCGACGCGTCGGTTTATGACGCGATGGTTCGTCTGGCGCAGGACTTCTCCATGCGCTATCAGCTGGTGGACGGCCACGGCAACTTCGGCTCTGTGGACGGCGATCCCCCTGCGGCCTACCGTTACACCGAGGCGAGAATGTCCAAGCTCGCCAACGAGATGCTGCGCGATATCGACAAGCAGGTCATTGACTGGACGCCGAACTTTGATGAAAGCCGCATGGAGCCGCACGTTCTGCCGTCGCGCTTCCCAAACCTTCTTGTCAACGGCTCGTCCGGTATCGCGGTCGGCATGGCGACGAACATACCGCCCCACAACCTCACCGAGGTCATCAATGCCTGCCTGTGCGTGCTGGATCATCCCGAAGCGGAGCTTTCCGACCTGATGCAGTACATTCAGGGGCCGGATTTCCCGACGCGCGGCGTTATTATGGGCAGAAGCGGGATCCGCGCCGCCTACGCGACCGGCCGCGGTCGTATCGTGGTGCGCGGCCGTACAGAATTTGAAGAATTTGGAAAAGACAGGATCCGCATTATCATCCATGAGCTGCCGTATCAGGTCAACAAGAAGAATCTTGTGGAAACGATCGCTGATCAGGTCAAGGATAAACGGCTCGACGGCATCTCCGATCTGCGCGACGAATCCGACCGCAACGGCATGCGGATCGTCATCGAACTGAAAAAGGATGCGAATCCGCAGGTCGTTTTGAATCGTCTGTTTGCGCAGACTGCTCTGCAGACAAGCATTTCCGTCAATATGCTCGCGCTGGTCGATCGCCAGCAGCAGCCGAAAATTCTGTCTCTGCGCCATGTGCTTGATGAATACCTCTCCTTCCAGGAGGAGGTCATCATTCGCCGCACGAAGTTCGACCTCAAAAAGGCGCAGGAGCGTGCGCATATTCTGGAAGGCCTGCTGATCGCGCAGGACAATATCGACGAAGTAATCCAAATCATTCGCAGCAGCTACGACGATGCGAAGGAACGCCTGATGGAACGCTTCCAGCTTTCGGAGCTGCAGGCGCAGACGATCCTTGATATGCGTCTGAAAGCGCTGCAGGGTCTGGAAAAGGAGAAGCTGCAGAACGAATACCGCGAATTGGAGGAGAAAATCGCCTATTATCAGCGTGTGCTTGGGGATATGGGTCTTGTCAAAGGAATTCTCAAGGACGAGCTGACCGCAATTCGCGATAAATACGGCGACGAGCGCCGCACCGAGATTCAGGACGTCGAGGACGAAATCGACATCGAGGATCTGATTGAGGAGCGCGACTGCTGCTATACGCTGTCCAATGCGGGCTATATCAAGAGAATGCCTTTGGACGCCTACCGCAGTCAGAAGCGCGGCGGCCGCGGCATTTCCGCGCAGAATCTGAAGGAAGAGGACTATGTGAAGAGCCTGTTTGTCGCCTCGACGCATGACTACCTTCTGTTCTTTACCAATACCGGCAAGGTGCACCGGCTCAAGGGCTACCGCATCCCGGAGGCCTCCCGCACGGCGCGCGGTATGATGATCGTGAATCTTCTGCCGCTGGAGCCGGGCGAAAAGGTTACGGCAATGGTTCTGACCCGCGATATGACCGAGGAAGCCTACCTCATGATGGTAACAAAATTCGGAACGGTCAAGCGCCTGTCTCTGCCGACCATCAACACCGCAAGAAAAGCGGGCATCCGCGCGCTTTCGCTCGACGAGGGCGACGAACTGATCGGCGTGCTCAAAACGGATGGCGAACAGGACGTCATTCTTGCGACGCATGACGGCATGGCCATCTGCTTTGCCGAGGACGATGTGCGCTGCATGGGCAGAGACGCGGGCGGCGTGCGCGGAATTCGTCTGGAGGACGGCGATTATGTTGTCGGCGCCGAACTGCTGACGGAGGGCAAGCAGCTTCTGACCGTCACGGAGCGCGGCTATGGCAAGCGCACCGAGATGGACGCCTATCTGCGCACCGACGGCGAGCGGAAATGTCCGCAGAGCCGCGGCGGCAAGGGCCTGAAAAACTATGCCATTACGGAAAAGACCGGGAAGATCGCCGGGATCTGCGTGGCGGGAGACGGTGACGACGTCATGATGATCGCAGACGACGGCGTGATTATCCGCATGTCGGCCTCCGACATCAACATCTACCGGCGCGACACGCAGGGCGTGACCCTTATGCGCGTGGCGGACGGAAATCGTGTGATCGGCGTGCAGCGCGTGGATGCGATGGAAGAGGACGAGACGCTGCCGGAGACGGTGGACGCCGAGGAGACCTTGCCTGAGGAACCCGCAGAATGAAGACCGTAACGATCTATACCGACGGCGCCTGCTCCGGCAATCCGGGGCCGGGCGGCTGGGGCGCAATTTTAGCGTTTCAGGGCGTGGAAAAGGAGCTGTCTGGCGGCGAGGCAGATACGACGAACAATCGAATGGAGCTGACAGCGGTCATTGAGGCGCTGCGCTGCCTGAAGGAGCCGTGCATTGTGGAGCTGTATTCCGACTCCAAGTACGTCATTGACGCGCTGCAAAAGCGCTGGGTCTTTGCCTGGCAGAGAAACGGCTGGCGTAAGGCGGACAAGAAGCCTGCCTTGAACGTCGATCTCTGGGAGCAGCTGATGCCGCTGCTTGATCGCCACGAGCTGCATTACCATTGGGTTAAGGGACACGCGGACAATCCGAAGAACAACCGCTGCGACCAGCTTGCCGTTGCGCAAAGCCAGCGCTATCGCTGAGCTGTCAAAAATTTTTCCTTGCTTTTTCGTTTGTTGCGCGCTATACTATCGCGCAGGTGAGAAATATGAAGAAACATAAAACAAAAAATCAAGCAACTGACCCAATGAACCGTGCAACCCATCTGTGCCAGATCGGCTTCTGCCTCGGCCTGGGTTCTCTGGTTATGGTCTATATTTTCCTGTTTTTTATCGATTTTGCCTTAGACACGATGGAGGGGAAGGACGCGCTCTACGTCTCTATGTTCTTTATCCTGCTGGCCATCGGAACGATGCACTATTGGTGGATGCAGCTTCGCCGCTTTGAGCCGACCTACTGCGCGAGGAAGCGAACGCTGTTTACCTATTTGCGCGGTGTTGCGGCGACGCTTTCCGTCGGCGGCACGGGGTGCCTGATCGTGTCGCTGCTGCTGTTTTTGCTGAATGGCCGCCGCTATCGGCTGCACGCCGTCGTGCTGACGGAGAACATCGGCATGATTGCTCTGTACATTGGCTTTTTTGCCTATCTCACGCTGCATGCACTCGATGTGCGGGCGCTGAAACAGACAAAGGCAGAGAGGACGACGCAAACAACGGCCAGCTAACCGAAATGGGACTGTTTCACGTGAAACAGTCCCATTTCTCAGACTGTCAATAAAGTCCGTAACCGTCAAAACAGGAAAACAATTTTGACGGTTTTCACTTTCAGCGCATCCATTTCATTTTATAGAAAAATTCAAATAAATTGCGTTCAAAAATAAGGAAATATTTATTGTTTTGACTTACTTCGGAACTCGCGCCTTACCGTACCTATGTACGCCTACAGGCGCGAGATTCCTTGTCTTTCGAACTTTCTTGATCGTCTGTCAGCGTGTCAAAAAGGTTTTTTGACACGCTGCGAAATGGGACTGTTTCACGTGAAACAGTCCCATTTCTATTGAAACATTTTGTGTAAAACCGCGTCTTATCCAGTAGCGAGAAAATGTTTCACGTGAAGCAGAGAATGCCAGAAGATAGGGAATGGCAGTGAGTTCAGAATGACGGCGAGCGGAAAAAACAGTTGAATTTGTGCCGGAATATGATATAATAACCGCAATCAGAGAATGTGGAGGAAGGGAGCGCAAAACCGTGGGAAAAATCATTGCGATTGTGAATCAGAAGGGCGGTGTCGGCAAGACAACGACGGCCGTCAATCTTACGGCTGCGCTGCACGCGCGAGGAGCAAAGGTACTGCTGTGCGACTTCGATCCACAGGCAAATGCAACCTCCGGCTTCGGTGTGGAGAAAAAACGCGTCGTGGATTCCATCTACGACGTGCTGATGAACGATGTGCCGGTACGGAAGGCCGTTCTGCATACGGATTTTGGCGATTTACTCCCCTCCGCGCAGGCACTGGCCGGTGCGGGCGTGGAGCTGATCGGCGCGGAGCATCGGGAATTCCAACTGAAAAGCGCGCTGGAGCCGCTGCGCGAGAGCTACGACTATCTCTTTATCGATTGCCCGCCCTCGTTGGAGCTTTTGACGCTTAATGGCATCTGCGCCGCGGACAGCATATTGGTGCCGGTACAGTGCGAATATTTTGCACTCGAAGGACTTTCCGACCTTATGGCGACCATGCGCGCGGTCAAGCGTCGTCTTTGCCCACAAATTACAATTTTCGGCGTGCTTTTGACGATGTTTGACGGCAGAACAAACTTTTCGCAGCAGGTCGCCGAGGAGGTCCGCAGGCATTTCCCCGGCAAGGTGTTTGCCAATGCGATCCCCCGCAATGTGCGGCTTGCCGAAGCGCCGAGTCACGGCTTGCCCGCAACGGTCTACGACCGTTCGAGCCGCGGAAGTCAGGCGTATCAGGCAGTCGCGGAGGAAATTATGCGAAAGGACGGTAAGCTATGAGCGGGAAAAAGGGATTAGGCCGCGGACTGGGTGCACTGATCGACGATTTTAACGAGCAGGAAAGCCAGCAGCCGCGCGATCTTAATCTGCCTATCTATAAAATTGAGCCGAACCCCCTGCAGCCGCGCAGCTATTTTGACGAGGCAGAGCTGCAGGAGCTGGCGGATTCCATTGCACAGCACGGCGTGATTCAGCCGCTGACGGTGCGGAAAATGCCGAACGATTATTATCAGATCATTGCCGGTGAACGCCGTTGGCGCGCAGCCAGGCAGGCAGGTCTGACGGAGATCCCGGCCGTGATCGTGGAAGCGGATGACCGCAAGGCCATGGAACTTGCCATGATCGAGAACCTGCAGCGGCAGGATCTCAATCCGATTGAAGAGGCGCGCGGCTATCAGCGCCTAATGGAGGAATACGGGCACACGCAGGAGGTGGTTGCCAACTGCGTCGGAAAATCGCGCTCCGCCGTGGCAAATGCGCTGCGGCTTCTGACCCTGCAGGATGAGGTGCAGGAGCTGGTTGTCTCCGGCGCGCTCTCTGCCGGTCATGCGCGCGCGGTTTTGTTCATTCGCTCCGAAAAGCTGCAGAAGCAGGCTGCACAGCGCATCGTCGCACTGCAGCTTTCCGTGCGGCAGGCCGAGCGGATGTGCAAAACCATGGACAAGGAGCCGGAGCCGCCCAAGGAAAAGCCGCTTGCGGTGAATTACGTTGAGGAATGTGAGCGCCAGCTCTCCAAGTGCATTGGCCGCGGTGTGAAGATCCAGCCCGGCAAGCGGAAGGGGCGTTGCATTTTGGAATTTTACGGCGCGGAGGATCTGGAACGACTGATGGCCGCACTGCAAACCCTAAACCTTCAGGAGGAAAGAAAAGAATGACGAAAAAGGAAAAGAAGCCGACGCAGACGCCCGAAAATCAGAACGTGGAGTCGGCCGGCGGACTGACGGAGAAGCGAAAGCGCGCAATGCTGATTTATATCGCCGTGCTGCTTGCTGCGGCGTTTATTCTCGTGACGATGTCGCTCCTGTCGGAATATCGCAATCTGAAGCGCACCAATCGAAAAAATCAGGAGGCCAGCATTTCCATCAGCCAGAAGGCGGAAATCCTGCAGGAGGATAACCAGAACATTCCGAAGGCCTATGAGCTGCTGCTGACCGCAATGGACGCCAAGGAAGCGCGTGATAGAAAGTCACTCAACGCGGCGCTGCGCGAGCTGGAGCCGCTCTCCGGCTATCTGTCGGAAAAGGGTACGGAAATCTATCAGGAGCTGCGAGAGTTTGCAAATATGGGAAAAGAGGGCTAAAACATGATCGATATCAAGAAAATCAAAGAGAATCCCGAGGCGGTTAAGGCCGGACTTCGTGCCAAAGAGGTGGATTGCGACGAGCAGATCGACCGAATTTTGGAGCTGGACGTGCAGCGCCGGGAGCTGATCGCTTCGACCGAGGCGAAAAAAGCAGAACAGAATAAGGTTTCCCGGGAAATCCCGATGCGCAAAAAGAACGGCGAGGATGTTGCACCGATTTTTAAGCGTATGGGCGAGCTGAAGGCCGAAATTGCGGAAAACGACAGCCGCCTTTCGGAAATCGAGGCGGAATATCGTACTCGGATGCTGTCTCTGCCGAACCTGCCGGATCCCGACCTCAAGCCGGGCGGCAAGGAGAACAACGAGCCGCTGCGCTATTACGGCGAGCCGCACCACTTTGAATTTGCGCCGAAGCATCATGTCGATCTTTGCACCGACCTCGGTCTGATCGACTACGAGCGCGGAACAAAGCTGGCCGGTTCTGGCTTTTGGATCTATCGCGGTTTAGGTGCGCGGCTGGAATGGGCGCTGCTGAATTACTTTATGGATTGCCATTTGGCCGACGGCTATGAAATGGTGATCCTGCCGCACATGCTCGAGTATCGCTGCGGCGAAACTGCGGGTCAGTTCCCGAAGTTTGCTGACGAGGTCTATAAAATCGAGAATCCGACCGATGACCGGATGCACTTTATGCTGCCGACCGCCGAGACGGCGCTGGCTTCTCTATATCGAGACGAAATCATGGCGGAAGCCGATCTGCCCCGGAAGTTCTTTGCTTATACGCCCTGCTTCCGGCGCGAGGCCGGTTCGCATCGCGCCGACGAACGCGGCATGGTGCGCGGCCACCAGTTCAACAAGATTGAGATGTTCCAGTATACGCTGCCGGAAAAGTCCGATGATGCCTTTGAGGAGCTGGTCACCAAGGCGGAAAACCTGGTGAAGGGTCTGGGCTTCCACTTCCGCACGGTGAAGCTGGCGGCGGGCGACTGCTCGGCGTCGATGGCGCGGACGTATGATATTGAGATTCAGATCCCGTCGATGAACGGATACAAGGAGGTTTCCTCTGTCTCGAATGCGCGGGATTATCAGGCACGCCGCGGCAATATTCGATTCCGCCGCGAGGCGACCGGCCGTCCGGAGTTTGTGCATACGCTCAACGGCTCAGGTCTTGCGACCTCCCGCATCTTCCCTGCAATGGTGGAGCAGAATCAGCGTGCGGATGGCTCTGTCGTCGTTCCGGAGGTTCTGAGAAAGTACCTTGGCGGTTTGGAGCTGATCGAAAAGACAAAAATCTAACGAGACCGTTTGAAGGAAAGGGGAAACCAGTATGGCCAAGAAAGAAAAGACGCGTGGATTTCTAAAGGAATTCAAGGAGTTTGCACTCAAGGGCAGTCTGTTCGATATGGCAATCGGCGTGATCATCGGCGGCGTATTCAAGGATCTGGTCGATTCCTTTACAAAGAATTTGATTATGCCAATTATATCCATTTTTACTGGAAGTGTGGACTTCTCCTCCTGGAAAATCGCGCTGCCGTCGCTGTTCGGCGAGAAAGTCGATCCGGAAACCGGCCTCGCGATCACCAACTATCTCTGCTTCGGCGATTTCCTTTCGTCGGTGATCAGCTTCCTGATTCTCGCGTTTGTGATTTTCCTGATGGTGAAGGGAATGAACAAGCTTCGCAGCCTGCATGA
Source organism: uncultured Eubacteriales bacterium (assembly GCA_902465435.1). Lineage (GTDB taxonomy): Bacteria > Bacillota > Clostridia > Oscillospirales > Oscillospiraceae > CABQNH01. The sequence continues at coordinate 70,280 of CABQNH010000006.1, forward strand.
GAAGCCGAAGGCGCCCGAGAAGCCTGCGGAGCCGACGGCGCAGGAAAAGCTGCTGGCGGAAATTCGCGACCTTCTGAAAGAGCAGCAGAAGTAAAGACCCACGCAGCCGCGGGACGGCAAAGCATAACAACCGGCAGTGTCCGCTTCTTGACAGATGCGCACTGCCGGTGCTTTCCTTTTTGCAAGAAGAGCAAAGCCGGCGCAGAATTTGCGCCGGCTCAGACTGTCAATAAAGTCCGTAACCGTCAAAATGGGAAAACAATTTTGACGTTTT
>CABQNH010000007.1 GCA_902465435.1 uncultured Eubacteriales bacterium
TACATAGGTACGGTAGGGCGCGAGTTCCGAAGTAAGTCAAAATAATAAACTTTATTCACTTCTTGAACCGTATTTGTTTGAAATTCTCCAAAAACAGGATAGATGCGATTCGTATAGAAAACGCCAAAAATGTTTTCTCATTTTGACGGTTACGGACTTTATTGACAGTCTGACCCGGCTTCTGCCGGGCATGGACTGAACCTGCAGGCAGGCAGTTCGGCCCTCGTCTGGTTTGGGCTGACCTGGTCTCTGGAACTCTACCAGCAAACCAACGTCCGACTGTGGCGGCAAGGGCAGACCGCCGACACCGTGGTCATTCACCACATCATTGCAAAAGACACCCTCGACGAGCGCATCATGACCGCGCTTCGTAAAAAAAGAAAAGACCCAGACCGCACTCATTGATGCGGTCAAGGCCAACTTGGAGGGATGAGAATGGAAACTTGTTATACAAACCTCGCAAATGCTATTATTCTGGTGGCAGCGAAAGACCATCGCCGTGCGCTGCGTCGTTTGAAGAAATACCCCTGGGACAAGGATGCCGAATCCGTCAGAAAGGATTGTGAGCAGTTCTTCCGCTCCGGCTGGTTTCAGACGCTGACTTCTCTGGGCGGTGAGGTGCTGATTGAAAAGCTCCACCGGGAGGTGTACAGCGTATGACGGCAAAGGAATATCTCAGCCAGACATACCGCCTCGACCAGCGCATCGATGCGAAGATTGCACAGGTCGCTTTGCTGAATGAGCTTGCCACCAAATGCACCGCCACGCTGACGGGGATGCCGTGAAACCCCAATCACGGCAGTTCCACAATGGCGGACGCCGTGTGCAAAATCATCGACCTGCAGGATGAGATCAACCATGACATCGATCGCCTGGTGGATCTGAAGCGTGACATCGTGGAGGTCATCAAGGCGGTGGACAACAGTGCGTATCGGATTCTTTTGGAAAAGCAGTACCCTGTGGACTTGGAAGAAAGCTAATTTCCGCCCTTCCGTTATGAAAGTTCTTCTTTCCGCCAAGGTCGGTGCGCCAGTCGGAGAGAAAGGCGACATACTGCCGCTGTACCCGTTCCCAGACCGCTTCCCGCTCGTCAGGCGGATAATGAAGGGCAATTTTTTGCTGGATCAGCTTCTTGCAAGCACCCGTATAGGGCACGTGACAGCTACGATCGTATAGACCGCGCCGCCTGTTATGGCGTTCATCCTGCGGCGATAGCTCTCTCCATTCTCGTTAAAGCGCGCAATCATCGCCGTTTGCAGGCCGAGAATCGACATCATGGCAGAGATCAAATTCAGTACGCTTGCCGCAGACAGGATCGGACTGCCGAGTCTGCGGAGCCTTACAAAATTGACGATCGCCATCGTCATGGCGTAGAAGGCGTACATGGCAGACAGATAGATCATATAGCCGGGATATCGATAGCCGGAGTTCGTCCGCGCCATCAGCAGAATCATGCCGCCCATCGGAATATTTAAAAGGAGCAGCATCCAAGCCGTTCGGCGATAGCAGCGGCGTTCTCTTTCCATGCACCTGTGCCGGTAGCCGAAAAGCAAATAGGCTCGCAGCACGCCGAGCACCAGATAATAAATCGCTATGGGAACAAACCAAACCGAGGTGTAGCGGATCCCGGCGAAAATGCGAAACAGCACATAAAGGAAGCTGACCGCCACACCCTCATAAAGGCTGACGCTTCCGCGAAAGGCAAGGTCATTCAAATACCTCCCGCCGAATTCCGAACGGCGCACCCGCTGCACGATGCGGCTTCCGTTGAGTCTTGCCTTCCCTTTTCGGAAAAGGGAAGGCAAGGCCAGAACCCAAACGGTCAGCGAATACGCCGGCAGGCAGTAAACCGCGTATGCAGGCATACGCTCCGTGTTCTTTGAAGCAAAGAGAAGCACCAGCGCCGCAAAGGACGGCAGCGAAATCAGCAGCAGCGCCCACAGGGGCGGATAAAGCAGCTTTTTCACGGCAACCTCACATTCTTCCGGCTTATTTCTCGCTGATTTCCTTCGCCAGCTCTAAAATCTCAAAAGCGTATTTTTGCTTTCCGTTTTTCAGCAGCTTTTTGTAAATTGGATAATTCACACCCATGCCGAGCATCCCGACAACGCCGACCACGATCCCGAGAAGAAACGGGCCGGTCGTTCCGCTGCCGATCTGCCCCATGGCAAGGCACATGCCCGTGCCGAAAACCAACGCGGACGCGATACCCAGCGTATAGGTAAAAACGGTCGCGGGCAGCTTGGCCCTTGCGTCCAGCTTTCGGAGGGCAATGACCTTTGAGGTATCCTTGGGCGCTTATTCATTGGCGAGTTGTTCTGCGTAAATTTTGTCTGTATTCATGGCTGACAGCCTCCTTTTCTTGATGGCTTTATTCTAAAGGAAAACCGCACCGAAAAGAACAACACGAACGCCCGTTTGTGTCGGTTTCAAAAAGATGATCCGCCGTTCTGCCCCAACTATAGCACAGCGTTCTGTAATTATCCACCTCTTTTTGCCGAATGAAGCCCGTTTCCCCTCGAAAACGCCTGTTTCCTGCGCGCATACGTTGACATTTTCCGCACTTTCTGTTATGATGCAGGCATACATTCTACCGTTTCTTACGCCGCACTGTGCGCTGCGGCGCAGGGAAGCGGATCCCCTGTTCCGTGTCAAACAGGCAGCAGAACAACAAGCGTATTCCCCAAAAATCTCCCGGAGATCAGAGGTTACCTGCATTGAAGAATCCAAACTCCCGCGGCAATCGCCGCGTCCTTTCACGGCTTCTGCAAGGAAGCCGTGCCTATTTTGCCGTCTGCATACTCTGCGGTGTGCTCTTCACCTGCTGTGAGCTTGTCATCCCGCAGATACTTCGCGTGGCGATCGACTCCGTGATCGGCGACAAGCCGCCGGCGCTGCCCGGCTGGCTTCTGCGGCCGATCGAGCGCCTTGGCGGAATTGCATGGCTGCGGGCGGGTATGTGGCGCATTGCGTTGCTGATGCTGCTCTTCGGCGCGCTTTCCGCCTGCTTCCGCTACCTCATGAACCTTTACAGCGCAAAGGCCGGAGAGACGCTTGTGGAAACCAGCCACAATCTTCTTTATCACCACATTCAGCACCTGCCCTGGAGCTGGCTGAGCAAGAATCCGACCGGCGACATCATTCAGCGCTGTACCTCCGACGTTGAGCGTCTCAAAACCTTCTTTCAGGAGCAGTTTATTTCCGTATTCCGCATTGTCGTGCTGATTCTCCTGTCCCTAACCTGCATGGTGCTCATGAATTGGAAGCTCTCGCTGATCGCGCTGATTCTGTTTCCCATCATCGTGAGCTATTCACTCCTGTTCCACAACCGCATCCGGGATCGCTTTACGGACTGCGACGAAAGCGAAGGCGTGCTCTCTACGATCGCGCAGGAGAATCTCACCGGTGTTCGGGTCGTGCGGGCGTTCGGCCGCGAGGATTATGAGCGCGAGCGCTTTGAAAAGCAAAATGAAGCCTATACGAGCCTCTGGGTCAGGCTGTGCCGCACACTGGCAAGCTTCTGGGCAATCGGCGACTGCACAAGCTGCCTTCAGGTTATGCTTGTCGTGATCTTCGGAAGCGTGCTTTGCGTGCGCGGCGAGATGACAACGGGTGAATTTGTTTCCTTCGCCTTTTATAACGCCATGCTGGTCGACCCCGTGCGCCGTCTGGGCCGTATGATCTCAGAAATGAGCAAGGCCGGCGTTTCCGTATCCCGCATCGCCGACATTCTGAACGCGCCCATGGAAGAGGACAAAAAGGATGCGCAGGAGCTTCCCATGGACGGCGATATTTGCTTCGATCAGGTAAGCTTCCACTATGAAACCGGCGCGGACGTTCTATCCGACGTAAGCTTCACCATACCGAAGGGCAGCAGCTTTGGTATCTTGGGCAGCACAGGCTCCGGGAAAAGCAGTCTGCTGCTGCTTCTGTGCAGACTGTATGCGCCGACGGGCGGTGAAATCACGGTCGGCGGCCAGCCAATCTCCAAGATGCCGGCCGCGTGGGTGCGAAAGCACATCGGGATCGTGCTGCAGGAGCCGTTTTTGTTTTCCCGCACGGTCGGAGAAAACATCGGCATCTGCGGCGCGACGGCCGAGGAGATCCGTCAGGCGGCCGCAACCGCCTGCATCCACGACGACATTGCCCGCTTTGCGCAGGGCTATGACACGGTGGTCGGCGAACGCGGCGTCACGCTCTCCGGCGGTCAAAAGCAGCGCGTCGCGATTGCACGAATGTTGACGCAGAAAACGCCGATCCTTGTCTTTGACGACTCCCTTTCCGCCGTTGACACCCAGACCGACGCACGCATTCGCCGCGCGCTTCGGCAAAATCTTGCCGAAGCCACAAGCATAATTATTTCACACCGCGCCACAACGCTTATGGACTGTGACCGGATTTTAGTGCTCGAGCATGGCCGCGTCGCCGAGCTGGGCACGCCGCAGGAGCTATTGCAGGCAAACGGCCTGTTCCGCAGGGTCTATGACCTGCAGTTTTCGCTCGGAGAGGAGGCGGAGGCATGAGTAAAAACCAGACGCAAGGCTTATCCTGGTTCGGGATTCCGAAGCTCTTCCCCTATCTCAAGCCCTATCGCGCGCTCCTGACCTCTATGGTTCTGACCGGACTTTACGGCAGCGCCATGGACGCCGTGATCCCTCTGTTTCAGCAGTATGCGATCAATCACTTTCTTGCAGACGGTACGCTGCATGGGCTTCCGCTCTTTATCGTGCTCTATCTTCTCGTCATGATCACGCAGGTCGCCTCCAATTATATTTCCTCCTTCGGCGCCTGCGAATTCGAGCTGTATATCGGGCGGGATCTGAAGCGCGCAGCCTTTAACCATCTGCAGACGCTGTCATTTTCCTATTTCAACCAGAACAGTGTCGGCTACGTCCATGCGCGCGTGATGTCCGATACGGATCATATCGCCTCCACCCTCGCCTGGGGACTTATGGAGGGCGTCTGGTACATCGCCTATCTTCTGTGCGCCGTTATCATGATGCTTCTGCTCAACTGGAAGCTTGCGCTCTGTGTGCTGGCCATCGTTCCGATCCTTGCTCTGTCGGGCAGCTATTTTCAGAAAAAGCTTGTTTTCTATCATCGGCGGGTGCGCGAGCAGAATTCAAAGATCACCGGTGCCTTTAACGAGGGCATTACCGGTGCGAAAACCACCAAAACCCTGGTCATTGAAGATCAGGTCGAGCAGGAATTCCGTTCGCTGACCGGCACAATGAAGCGCCTAAGCGTGCGGCAGATGCATTTTCGCAGCCTGTTTATGTCCACCACCGCCTTTGCCGCATCGGCCGCGCTGGCGGCCGTGCTTTGGCGCGGCGGCCTGATCACCCGGGACGGCATAATTTTGGTCGGCACGCTTTCCGTCTTTATGACCTACGCACAGGGTATGATGGAGCCGATTCAGTGGCTGGTGCAGGTCGTTTCAAGCCTGATCAACGTACAGGTCAATGTGGAGCGTTTTACGCACCTGATGGAGACGGAATCCGACGTCCGAGACACGCCGGAGGTCACCGCCGTCTACGGCGACGCCTTTCACCCGAAAAAGGAGAACTGGGAGCCGCTGCACGGAGATATTGAATTCCGGGACGTGACCTTCCGCTACCCGGATGGCGAGGAAAACATTTTAGAGCATTTTAACCTCACCGTCCCGCAGGGAACAAATGTCGCCATTGTCGGTGAAACCGGCGCGGGAAAATCGACGCTTGTCAATTTGGTCTGCCGCTTCTTTGAGCCGACGCAGGGCGCAATTCTGATCGACGGGAAGGATGCCCGCGCGCGCAGTCAGCTCTGGCTGCACGCCAATATCGGCTATGTGCTGCAAACACCTCATCTGTTTTCCGGCACGATTCGTGAAAACCTGCTCTACGGAAAGCCGGACGCCACGATGGAGGAGATAGAAGCGGCGGTGAAGGCCGTATCGCTCGACACCCTGATCGAAGCTTTGCCGGACGGCTACGATACCGCCGTCGGCGAGGGCGGAAACAGCCTGTCCACCGGGCAGAAGCAGCTCATCTCCTTTGCACGCGCCTTAATTGCCGATCCACGGATTTTCGTATTGGACGAAGCGACCTCCTCTGTCGACACCGTCGCCGAGCGATTGATCCAGCAGGCAATCGAGCAGGTCATGAAGGGGCGCACCTCCTTTGTGATCGCGCACCGCTTGTCCACGATCCGCCGCGCGGACTTGATCTTAGTCGTGCAGGACGGAAAAATCGTTGAGCGCGGCACGCACCGCACGCTGATGCGCGCGAACGGCGTTTACCGTCAGCTTTACACGCAGCAGTACCACAAGGAGCAGCTGCGCTCCGCCTTGGGCGAAAAGGAGTCGGCGGCAGAATAAGTACACTGGGGGCAGGATTCATCAAATCCTGCCCCCAGCGCTATCAAAGCGCCCCTGCTTCCGTTTTCTGAACGCAGGAGATTCTTTGACAGTCCTTTAAGCCGCCTCCGTTCCTCGGGGCAGTTTCTCTTCCTGCAGGCATTTCCGCACCGCCGCAGTGCAAAGGCCGTATGGCGGCAGCACTGCCGCCGAGGGCTTGCACACTTACATTTTTTGTGCTATGATACAAGCATTCTTACAAACTCCGAGGTGTTTCCCATGCAGCTCTCTTCCAAGCGCGCCTTAGGCCGTGTCCACACGGCGGATTGCGTCCGCCGTCTGCTTCTTGCATGGCTGTTTGCCGCCACGCTGGAGTCGCTGCTTCTGCCTGCTGCACTGCGCGATCTTCACGGGTTGGACGGCTTGGCGCGGATGTCCTTTCCCCGCCTTCTCTGTGTCACGGCATTGGGCTTTTGGGCGCTGCAGCTCTCAGCATCACGTCGGAACGCCCTTCACTATGAGCGCGCAGGAATTGTGCTGCTTTTCTGCGTTCTGGCGCTCCTTTCCCTGTGCGCATCCTTTACGCTTCCGTTTCTCGCCGCCTGCGTGCTGCTGCTTGTCATTTTGCTTCGCTATCTGCAAGCCGGTTGGGAGTCCGCGCCGCCGCAGCCGCAGTCCGTTTCGCATTCCTCGGCAGTGTGGCCGTGGCTTGCCGCAGGCGCTGCCGCCGCATTTTTTCTCTTCGTCAGCATTTGGACGGTTTGCCGCGTCTTAGCCTTTTCTACGCCGAGCTATGATTTCGGCATTTTTTCGCAGATGTTCCACAGCATGAAGACCACCGGTCTGCCGACAACCACACTGGAGCGGGACGGCGCGCTTTCCCATTTTGCGGTTCACGTTTCCCCGATCTATTACCTCATGCTGCCCTTCTACCTGCTTGTCCCTCGCCCGGAAACGCTGCAGGTTCTGCAGGCGGCGGTTTTGGCCTCGTCGGTGCTCCCGCTCTGGCTGCTGGGAAAGCGGCACGGCCTCTCCGCGCCGATCCGCACGGTGCTGTGTGCGGCGCTCGTCGCCTATCCGGCCTTTTCCGGCGGAACAAGCTATGATCTGCACGAAAACTGCTTCCTTGCCCCGCTGCTTCTCTGGCTTCTTTATGCGGTCGACCAACAAAGCACGGCAAAAACGGTCATCTTCGCAGCGTTGACCCTTCTGGTCAAGGAGGATGCCGCCGTCTATGTCGCCGTTGTCGCGCTCTTTGTTCTGCTGCGCGCCGCGCTCCGAAGGGAACCCTCACGGCGCTGGGAGCTAACTGCCGGCGCCGCCATGCTGACCGGCTCCATCGTCTGGTTTCTTTTAGTCACTGCCTATCTCTCCCACTCCGGTGACGGCGTTATGAGCTATCGCTACGGCAATTTTCTTTACGACGGCTCCGATTCCCTGTTCACTGTCATAAAGGCTGTGCTGCTTTGTCCCATGAAAGCCGTCTTTGAGTGCGTCGATGCGGAGAAGCTGGATTTTATGCGGCTGACTCTGCTGCCGCTTTTGGCCATTCCGCTTTTTACACGCCGCTATGAGCGATATCTGCTGCTGATTCCTTATCTGCTTTTGAATCTGATGTCCGACTATCGCTATCAGCACGACGTCTTCTTCCAATACACCTTTGGCTCGACCGTCTGCTTGTTTTACCTTTTTTTGGTAAACCTCGCAGATCTGCGGCGGCAAAAGCATGCGCTTGCCTGCGCCGCGCTTGCCGCGCTCCTCGGTCTTGTCTTTGCGGCTAATGAGATCCTTCCGGTAGCCGAGCGGGCACCCAGGGCATATCTGAACTACCGCAGCTATTATCAGCAGATTTCGGAACACCTCGATGCAATACCGGACGACGCCTCCGTAACGGCGACGACCTACTACACGACCTACCTTTCGAACCGGGAAACGCTCTATGATTTGAAATATACTTCTCAAGAGCACCTGCTGCAATCGGACTATGTCGTGCTGAATCTCAACCAAACCAGAAACTACGAAAAATTTGAAACAGCCGAAGGAAACGGTGTCGCCAATCTGCAGGCGCTTTTAGCGCGCTCGGGCTACATCATCAGCAGCCGGATCAACGATTCGCTTGTCATTTATAAAAGACTTGACTGAGCTCCCGCTGGAAGAACTTACAGCTTGCAAAAAGGTTACAAAAGAGTTGCGATTCAATTGTTCTCGCGAGACAAGTAGCCAAAGGAGGTTTTCCCCATGTGGTTTAAGGGCTTTGACTGCAATTCGATTTGGGAAGCGCTGTGCCGCATGTTCGGCTTCGGCTGCTAACCGCTGAATTTACGCCTGCCGCGAATGCCATGCCCAACCGGCCGCACGTTCGCGGCAGGCCTTTGCATAACGGTTTTTAATTTACATATTTCACTTTTCATAGGGTAAACTTCCACAGAGGTGATTTTTATGGAAGAGCATGCACTTCCGCTTGGCTTCGGGATGGCGCTGGCGCAGAATGAGGCTGCCATGCGCGGCTTTGAATCGCTTTCCGACAAGGAAAAGGACGCGGTGCTCGCCCAATGTCGGCAGGCTCGCTCCAGGCGGGAAATGCAGGCACTGGTGCAAGCTCTGGCTCAGCCAGCAGCAGAATAAAGAAAAGCAGGGGCTGCAGCAATTGCGCAGCCCCTGCTTCTTACTGATAGTGATTATAGAATAATGCAGATCAGGCCGTTGCTGCCTTCGTTGATGATGCGCGAGAGCGTATCCTTCAGCTTATAGCGCGCATCCTCCGGCATTCGCTTGAGCTTGGTGCCAAGTCCCTCATTCACCAGCTCAAAGACCGACTTTCCAAAAATGTTGCTCTCCCAGAGACGTTCCGTATTGCCCTCGTATTCCCCAAGCAAATACTGGATCAGGTCCTCCGACTGCTTTTCGTCCCCGACCATCGGGCTGATCTCCGTGCGGATATCGGCACGCAGCATATGGATGGAGGGTGCGCTTGCCTTCAGCTTCACGCCGTAGGCGCCGCCCTTGCGAACGATTTCCGGCACCTCCAGATGCATTTCCTCCGGCGACGGCATAACGATACCGTAGCCCGTTGCGCGAACCTGCTGCAGTGCGTCGGCAATTCGATCGTACTCCCGCTTGACCTTGGACAGCTCCGTCAGCAGGCGAAGCAGATCCGCGTCGTTCTCGATGGAGAAGCCCGTCTTGTCTCCCAGTACCTGATAAAACAGTCCCTCATGGAAGTCCAGCTCGCAGGATATCACGCCCCGCCCCAAATCAACGGACAGGATTCGATAGCCCGCAATTTGCTCCATCTGGCAGATTTCCCGGATGGCCGGCTCTGCTTCTGCCATTCGCGAAATGCTTTCGCCATTCTGCCGCATGATGTCGAACAGCGCCGTTTTCAGCGCATGGCCGTTTTCCAGTGCCTGCACCCACGGCGGCAGGAAAAACCGAAGCTCCCGCATCGGGAATTCCTGCGCAATGGCCGTCAGAATCTGCTTCAGCTCCGCCTCGCGCAGGCTCTGACAGTCCACCGCCATACAGGCAACATGATAGCGCGCGATGATGTCGTCGCGCAGGCTGCAGGCAGCCTGCCCTGTCGGCGCAACGGAGTTGACCAAAACAAGAAACGGCTTTCCGGTCGCCTGCATATCGCGGATCGCGCGATCTTCCGCCTCCGTATAATCCTCGCGCGGAATATCTGTCACCGTTCCGTCCGTCGTGACGACCACCGCAATGGTGCAATGATCCTCCATGACCTTCTTCGTGCCCGCCTCCGCGGCCTCCGTCATGGGAATCTCGTGGTCGAACCAGGGCGTCGTCACCATGCGCGGCGCACCGTCCTCCGTCGCTCCGATCGCCCCGGGTACCATATAGCCGACGGAATCGATCATGCGCACGGAAAGCGACGTCTTTCCGTCCGGCTGAATTTCTACTGCCTCCTCCGGCACGAACTTTGGCTCTGCCGTCATGATCGTCTTGCCGGAGCCGCACTGCGGCAGCTCATCGCGGGCGCGCTCGGCGCGGTACACATCCGAAATATTCGGGATCACGACCTCCTCCATAATCCGCTTGATAAAGGTCGATTTGCCCGTTCGGACGGGGCCGACAACGCCGATGTAAATATCGCCGCCGGTTCTCGTTGCAATATCTTCATAAATATTCGTCATACTGTTGCCTCCCATTGCTGCATAGCTTCGTGCTAAAGCCTATGCGCCTGTCCCAAGCTCTATGACAGGGAAACTTTCGATTGATCGGAAAGCGCTGCGCAGGTGCGTTACCGCACCTGCGCAGTTTACTATGCCATAGGGATAAGCAACAGCCGTCCCTGAATGCCATCCTCCGCCTCAAGATGGTTTGCCGCGCAAATTGCGTCTACCGTGGTACGGCAGGCCTTCGCGACTGACCAGAGCGATTCGTCCGGCATTCCGCGCCGCAGGATCACCGAGGGACGCCGTTCGCCAGCGTCCGTCTCCTCCTCGATCGCACCGCCGCAGAGCTGACGCAGCTCGTGTACGGCCTGCGTTTCTACCTCCTGCGTCACCGTACAGCGCAGCGCAATGCCATCCGTGCCCGCAGAGGCGCTAAAATCGCGCAGTGCGACCTCATGGACGCGCGCCGCCGCGTCCGGATGGAGCTGCAGCTCGCACTCCCACACGCTGCGGATCGGCTTTCCCTGTAACGCGCCCTCACTGTCATAGTACATTGCATTTCCGGAGAGGGGCAGACGCAGCGTAAGTGCGTCACCGTTCCGCGACATAGTCGGAAGCTCCGGCGCGATCCAGCAATCGAGTACGGACTTTGCTTCCGCATGCTCATGAAGCTGCGCCGTTTCCTGAAGACTCTGGCTGTCCAGACGCCCTGTAAGCTCGCACTTCTCCCATTCCGGCTGGAAGGCCCCCTTCGTGCTGTAGGCGTCATCCACAAGCGTCAGCTCCTGCCGCCCGTACGCGACGCACTGCACCAAAAGATTGGCAGAGAGCAGCAGCCGTCTGCACTCCATTTGCCCGTCCGGCTCCACCTCCAGACCGGAAAGCATCGGGATGATCTGCAGCTCGAAGTCCTCCAGCTCCTGATTCATCTCCACATACTGAGAAAACGGAATTTGAAGCTCGGTCGGACTCAGCCGTCCCTCTATGCTCAGATAGACCGCGTGCACGCACAGTCTGCCCTTGAACACCGCCTTACTCCCGATCAGCTTCCGCTCGGCAATTTCCGGCCAAGCACGCAGGCTGAGAATGCGGTCTACCGCCTCCTGCGTGGAATTCAGCTCCATTTCCTCATTGATCGGGAAGGATTTTTCCGCCACGTCCACCGGCAGCAGAAACGGAAGCGTCCGCGTGCGCATTTGCAGGCACTCCGGCTGCTCCTTGAGCGTGTGCACCGTCATTTCTCCCGGCGTAAGCAGGCGGAAGCGGCAGATAAGATTCGCGCGCACAAGAACCTTGCGGGGATTCAGCATCCGCGCGTCCAGTCCGCCCAGCGTAATGCTGCAAAGGAACTGCCCTTCGTCGCAGTCGGCCGCAAGCTCTTTTTTAACGGTAAACGGGATGTACATTGGGATTTCGCAGACGCCGTCGCCCTCCTCCGGTACATAGAGAACGCCGGCCTGCACACCGCCGGTCACGCACAGCGTACCGCCGCGGCATTCCTTGGTCTGCACCAGAATATTGCCAAAGCTGTCCACGATTCTTCCGATATCCGGCAAACTGTCCGGGACGATCGTATCCATCGTCTCTTCACGGGAGAACGCCTCGCAGCCAACTTCCCGCAGATAACGGATCTGATTTTGCTGAAAAACAAGCTCCATAGTATCCACTCCTTGCAAGTTCTGCTAATCTATATGCCGAAGTGGACAAGGATATGCGTGCCTGTCAGCATTTTTTTGCCGCAAGCAGGCAGCCGAGAACCACAAACACAATCCCGGAAAACACCGTCCAAAAAAGGGACGAAATAATCGCCGAAAGAAGAAATCCCGCACCAAAGACGATCAGCAGCGTGCCGATCCATTCATTTTTCCGCATCATAAAAACCGCCTCCTGCTTGATATATACGCAGGAGGCGGTTAAAAATATGAATACTCAGACCGTTCGGCTCTTCTGTTCCCAGCTTTTCCACTCCTTCGCGCGCGCATAAAGGCGCGCGTAGCTCTCGTGGCGTGTTTTTTCGATTTTGCCGTCCGCAACGGCCTGCAAAACCGCGCAGCCCGGTTCTTTTAAATGTGCGCAGTCATGATAGCGGCATTGCCCAAGAAACGGCGCAAAATCCGGGAACGCATCCTGCAGCGCCTCCTTTCGGATCGGCTCGGTCTCATTCTCTTCAAAGGAGGAAAAGCCGGGCGTATCCATCACAAAGGTATCCTCGCCAATGGGATACAGCTCCGTATGCCGCGTCGTATGCCGTCCGCGTCCCAGCTTATCGGAAACCTCGCCGACCTTCAAGCGGTACTCCGGATGCAGGCAATTGAGGATGCTGCTCTTTCCCACGCCGGAATTTCCCGTAAAGGCCACCGTCTTTCCCCGAATCACTGCGCGCAGCTCCTCTACGCCCTCGCCGGTCACCGCGCTGGTCTGCACCACCGGAAAACCGGCGTGCCGGTAAATTTGCGCAAGCTCGTCGGCGCGGCTTTGGTCGCACTTGTTGACACAGAGGATTACGTCCACGCCCTGGCTGCACGCGGAGGCGGCAACTCGGTCGATCAAAAACGGCTCCGTTACGGGGATCACGCCGGACGCAAGAATCACCAACGCGTCCAGATTCGCGACCGGCGGGCGAACAAAGCAGTTCCTTCGGGGAAGGATCTCCTCGATCACAGCGCTTTTCCCACTGCCGCTGAAAAGCACCATATCCCCGACCGTGGGCGAAACGCCCGTCCTGCGGAAGCGGCCGCGCGCCTTGCATACGACGCGCTCCTGCCCCGCTGCCACGTCATAAAAGCCGCTCAGCACACGAACCACTCTGCCGCTGCGCGTCTCAGTCATAGCTCACCTGAATATGACGCACAAACGTACCGTCGATATACAATTCCAGCGTCACGCTCTGGGTTACGCTGAATTCCGCCGTCACGCTGTTGACGCCGGCCGCCACGCTCTGCGACCACACGACCGTCCCGTCCGAAAGCTTCAGCTCGACGGTGCTGGCCTTATCCGGATGCTCCGGCAGATCAATCGTCAGCGTCTTTTTCTGCGGGATCGGTTCGCCGCGTCCGGTAGAAACGACGATCGTGACCTCCGTTCCGGCCTCGACCTTACTGCCGCCGTCTATGGACTGGCTGATCACGTCGCCCTCCGGCACCGTATCACTCGACGCCCGGGTCACAACCGGGACAAGGCTATTGTTGCGCAGCATGGAAACGGCGGCATTCTCCTTATAGCCCGTGACGTAAGGAACCTCCACCAGCTTTTTCCCGCTGCTGATGTAAAGCGTAACGCGGTCGCCCCGCTGCAGCTCCTTGCCCGCCTCCGGGTTGGTGCGGATCACGCAGCCTTCCTCCACGTCGCTGCTTTCCTCCGTCTCATAGCGGATATCCAGATCCAAATCCAGGCGATTGAGCATCTTTTCCGCATCATTCTTTGTCTTTTTGATCAGATTCGGCATAGTATCCGAAGCCTTTCCCTCGCTGAGATAGACGATCACCGTGTCGCCCTTTTCCAGCTTCTCGTCCGCCTCCGGCTCAGTCCTTGTAACGCGGCCTTCCTCCACCTCATCGCTTGCTTCCGTCTCAAAGCGAATATTCAGCTCCAGATCCAGTCTGGTCAGGATCGATTCCGCACTGGCCTTCGTCTTATTGGTCAGATCCGGCATAATATCGCCGGGCTTACCGAGGCTGACTACGATCTTCAGGGTCGTACCGGCCTTCACGATGGTGCCGTCGCTCAGGCTCTGCCGAATCACATAGCCCTTCTCGACTTCATCGTCATAGTCCTCTTCAAATTCCAGATACAGAAGCGGATAATCGGACTGCTTGATATCCGACGCCTTCTGCCCGACAAATTTCTCGATTCTCACATCCTCATCGGGGTAGCCGCAGACCAGCAGCTCGATCTCGCGTCCCTTGCGGACGCTCTTTCCGGCATCAATGCTCTGCTCGACAATCTCTCCCTCCGAGCCTGCCGCCTCGGGGTCAAAGCTGAACTTGAGGGTCAGGTCAGGATAATCCTTCGCGTCAATTTCATCGTAGAACATACCAATAAACTTCGGCACGGTAACATTCTCGCTGTCGCCGGAGCCGCAAGAACGAAGCAACAGCACCACAGCCGCCACGCAGACGAGCAGCACGCAGACGGCCACTGAGACGGTCGCCACGGTTTTACGCCGCTGCTCCTCCGGCGAACGGCGCTGCTGCGGCGCGCGGCGCGCCGGCTGCTCCTGAATGGGCCTGCCGGAGCTTCTTGCGCCCGCATACTGCTCTGCGGCGCTGCGCGGCGCCGGGCGGCGTGCAGGCGCCGATATGGCGCCGGGAACGCCCATTTCTCTGCGCTGCGCGTGGAAATCAAAGGTAATGCCGGGATTCTTGCGGAATTCCTCCATATCGCGAAGCATCTCCGTCGCACTGGCGTAGCGCTCATCCAGCGCCGCAGTCATTGCGTGCATCGTGATCTGCTCCAGACCGCGCGGAATGTCCGGATTCAGCTGGGTCGGGAGAACCGCTGAGCCGTTGATATGCTGAATTGCAACGGAAACCGGCGTCTCGCCGTCGTAGGGCGTTCTTCCCGTCAGCATTTCATACATGACGACGCCGAGGGAATAGAGATCCGTGCGGTTGTCCACGCGGCCGCCCTTCGCCTGCTCCGGTGAAATGTAGTGAACGGAGCCGAGCGCCTCCCGCGTCAGCGTGTTCTTTGCCGAGCTCATCCGCGCAATACCGAAATCGGCGACCTTCACGCTGCCGTCCTTCAGAATCATGATATTATGCGGCTTGATGTCGCGGTGAATGATCCCGCGGCTGTGCGCATGCTCCAGCGCCTTGGCGATCTGCATGGAAAAATGCAGCGTCTCCCGCCAGTTCAGCCGTCCGCGCTTTTCCAGGTATTGCTTCAGCGTGATTCCCTCGATCAGCTCCATGACAATATAATCCGTATCACCGCTGCGGGAAACGTCATAAACACTAACAATATTCGGATGCTGCAGCATGGCAACCGCCTGCGATTCGGCGTGGAATCTTCTGCGGAATTCCTCATCCTTCGAAAACTCATCCTTCAGAATCTTGATTGCGACCAGTCGGTTCAGCCGGTGGCAGCGCGCCTTGTAAACGACCGCCATACCGCCCGTGCCGATGACCTCTAAAATTTCATATCGATTATCCAGCAGTCTTCCTATGTAATTCTCCATAGTAGCACCATCCTTACACTGTAATCAGCACCGAGGTTACGTTATCCGGTGCCCCTCTGTCTTTTGCGATTTGCAGAAGTCTGCGGCAGCAGTCCTCCCTATGCACGCCATGCGCCACCTCAAACAGCAGCTCCTGATCGGCCAGCAGATTGGAAAGGCCGTCCGTGCAGAGCAGAAGGCAGTCGCCCTTCTGCAGCGCCACACGGAAGAGATCCGCCTGCACGCTCGGTTCCGTTCCAACCGCGCGGGTGATCAGGTTCTTGCTGGGGTGATTCTTGGCCTGTTCGCGCGTCAATTCTCCGCGCTGAACCATCATTTCCACCAGCGAATGGTCAGTCGTTACCCGCCTTACGCCGGAAGCGCCGAAATAGTAGCAGCGACTGTCGCCGACATTGGCCACGATCGCTTCCCCGTCCATCAGGAGCGCGGAAACCAGCGTTGTCCCCATTCCCCGGAAATCCTCGCTGAGCTGCGCATGCTCAAAGACCGCCGTGTTTGCCAATCCGACCGCCTCCGCCATGGCCTCCTCGGCGCACTCCGGCGACGTCAGGTTCTTCGCGGCGCGCTGAATTTCTCCGGTGAATACATCGATTGCGAGATGAGACGCAATGTTTCCGGATTTCGCGCCCCCCATGCCGTCGCAGACCACGGTCAAAAGCCGCTCTTCCTCCAGCGGCACAATCCGGAATTCATCCTGATTCTGCGTGCGCACACAGCCGACGTCCGTCAAGCCCCAAGCCTGCATTCTCGCACCTCCTTCAAGCGTTTTCATATTTTCTGCGAAGCTGTCCGCAGGAAGCGTCAATATCGCTGCCGAGCGTCCTACGAACCGTCGCGGTAACTCCATGCTCCTCCAGCTGCCGCTGAAACGCCGCAACCGCCTGCGGCGTGCTGGGCTTCAAAGGGCTTTCCTCCACATGGTTGAGCGGGATCAGGTTCACATGGGCGGGCAGCCCACGCAGCTTTCGGATCAGAAGCTCCGCCATCTCCTTCGTGTCATTCACGCCGTCGATCATGGCGTATTCAAAGGAAATGCGCCGTCCTGTTTTTTCAAAATAACGGCGGCAGGCGGCAAGCAGCTCGTCGATGCCGTAGCGGCGGTTGACCGGCATGATCTGCGAGCGCACGGTATCGTCCGCGCAGTGCAGCGAAACGGAAAGCGTAAGCTGCAGATTCTCCTCAGCAAGCTGATCGATCCGCGGCACTAAGCCGCAGGTGGAAAGGCTGATATGCCGCATGCCAATGTTCATGCCGTTTTCCGCATGGATCAGCTCCAAAAAGCGCAGTACCGTGTCATAGTTATCCAGCGGCTCGCCAATGCCCATAAGAACAATATTGGAAATCGGCATTCCCGTATCAAGCTGCGTGAAAAGCACCTGATCGACCATCTCCGACGGCCGCAGCCGCCGCACCAGTCCACCCAGCGTGGAAGCGCAGAAGGCGCAGCCCATAGGGCAGCCCACCTCAGAGGAAATGCAGACGGTATTGCCATGGTGATAGCGCATGAACACCGTCTCCACGCAGTTCCCATCCATAAGACGCCACAGATACTTGATCGTTCCGTCCCGCTTGGACTCCTGCCTGCGCGCAATGACGGGCGCCGTGATCTCATACTGTGCATCGAGCCGTGCGCGCAGTTCCTTGGAGAGATTTGTCATTTGTGCGAAGGAGGTCACGCCGCGATGCAGCCAGGCAAAGACCTGCTTTGCGCGGAACGCCGGTTCGCCCAGCACCGCAAATGCCGCCTGCAGCTCCTCTATCGTCATCGATTTAATATCTGTTTTCACTGTTTTCTCCTCAGCCTGCAAAGGAAGAATCCGTCCGTTCTATGATCGCAGGGCAAAAGCGTCATGCAGCCGCTCTCGCCGCCGGACAGTCCCTCGGGAAGCAGCAGCGCTTCTGTCTCG
Organism: uncultured Eubacteriales bacterium; assembly: GCA_902465435.1. Taxonomy (GTDB): domain Bacteria; phylum Bacillota; class Clostridia; order Oscillospirales; family Oscillospiraceae; genus CABQNH01. The sequence continues at coordinate 17,554 of CABQNH010000007.1, forward strand.
AAAGAAGGCATATCGCGCAGAAATGCGGCAACAACCTCCTCATTCTCCCGTTTCAGAATCGTACAGGTGCTGTAGAGCAGCACGCCGCCCGGCTTCACCGCACGCGCAGCATGCTTCAGAATTGCAAGCTGGAGCGCGGGCAGGCGCGCGATCTGCTCCAGATTTTTCTCTCGAATGTCCGGCTTCTTTCGAATTACACCGAGCCCGGAGCACGGGACGTCCGCCAAAACGACGTCCATTTGCCCGTCGAAGGTTTCCTCCGCTCGAGCCGCATCGCGCAGCATCGTCCGAATGCAGGAAAGCCCCAAACGCGCCGCGCCGGCCTCGATCAGCTTCAGCTTATGCGCATGAATATCGCAGGAAAGGATTTCTCCCTCGTTCCGCATACAGATCGCGGCGGCAAAGCTTTTCCCGCCCGGCGCGGCACAGCAGTCCAGCACGCGCATTCCCGGCCTCGGCTCCGCGCACAGTACGGCAAGTCTTGCCGCCGGATCCTGCACATAGAGCCGTCCTTCCCGAAATGCGTCCAAGCGCTCCAAATTTCCGCTGCCCTGCAGAAGCAGGCAGTCCGGAAGCCACGGATGCCTTTGGCAGGCGATATTCTGCCCTTCCAGCTCCCGCTGCACCGCATCGGTCGACGCCAGCAGCGTATTGATCTGCGCCGCCAGCTGCGGCGCCTCATTGTGCGCGGCAAGAAGCCGCTCGATCTTCTCCTCGCCGACGGCCTCGGTCAGAAGCGCAATCAGCTCCGGACTGTGGCTGTAGCGCGTCGCCAGATCCTCCGGCTGCGGCAGGCTGTCCTTTTCCCGCAGCAGCGTGCGAAGCGCAGCGTTGATCAACCCGGCGGCCTGCCGGTTTGCATAGCGCTTTCCCTGCTCCACCGCCTCATTGACCGCCGCCGACGGCGGTATTTTGTCCAAAAACAGGATTTGATACGCGGCAAGCCGCAAAATATCCAAGACGACCGGCTGCAGCTTTTTCAGGCCGCCGTGCACAACGCACGCCAGATCAAAATCCAGCAGCGCGCGATTCTGCAGCACGCCGTAGCAAAGGCGGCTCGCCAGCGCGGCGTCGCGCGCATCCAAACGGTCGCGCGCAATATATTCCTTTAACGCGCCGTCCGACCACGCACCCTGTCTCCGACAGGCGATCAGTACGGAAAGCGCCGTCTGCCTTGCCGCCATAGTCTCTCCTCAGCTTTGTGAAATTTCAATGGGATGGCCGCGGAAGTAGTCGGCGGCCGCCATCGCCTTTCCGCCCTCCGTCTGCAGCCGGGTGATCGTCAAAACGCCGTCCGCACAGGCGACCTCCAGCCCGGCCTTCGTCAGCGCAAGGAGCGTTCCCGGCGCCTTGTCCGTCGTTCTTTCCGCATCCTTAACGCCGTAAATCTTAAATCTCTGCCCGCAAATTTCCGCCGTGGCAATCGGCCACGGATTCAATCCGCGAACCTGATTGATGATCTCACGCCTTGTTTTCTTCCAGTTGATCGGGCAAAGCGCTTTGCTCAGCATCGGCGCATAGGTAGCCTTTTCATGCTGCTGCGGTGTGCGCGTGACCGTGCCGTTCTGCATACTGTGCAGCGTGTCGCACAGCAGCCCGGCCGCAATTTCCGCCAGCCGTCCCATCAGCTCTCCCGCCGTCTCCTCCGGATCGATGGGCGTTTTTCTGATTTCAATGATGTCGCCCGCGTCCATCTCCGCCGCCATATACATGGCCGTTACGCCCGTCTCGGTGTCGCCGTTCAGAATGGACCACTGCACGGGGCCGGAGCCTCGCAGCGACGGAAGAATGCTCGCGTGCATATTCACAGCGCCAAGGCGTGGAATATCCAGCACGCGCTGCGGAAGAATTTTCCCATAGGCAACGACAGCCAGCACATCCGGCTTCAGTGCCTTCAACTCCTCATACACCGCGTCATCCCGGAAGCCGGTCGGCTGGAATACAGGAAGCCCCTGCGCCAGCGCGTACTCCTTCACCTCGGACATCATAAGCTTGTGCCCGCGGTTTTTCGGCATGTCCGGCTTTGTATACACGCCCACGACCGAAAAATCCTGCGCACACAGCGCCCGCAGACAGGTTGCCGCGATCTCCGGCGTCCCCATAAAAACGACTCTCATGCCTCTTCCTCTCCGTCCTCGTCGAACAGCTCATCCAGCTCCTCCTGCGTCAGCATACGGTAAGCGACGTCCGTATAGAGCTTGCCGGACAAATGGTCGATCTCATGGCAGAAGCAGCGCGCGGTCAATTCCTCACCCTCGTACTCAAACCAATTGCCATTGCGGTCCTGCGCGCGAACCTTCACCACGTTCGGGCGCTTGACCATGCCGTACTGACCGGGAATGCTCAAGCAGCCCTCCATGCCGTCCTGTTCGCCGGAGGACGATAGGATCTCCGGATTGACAAGCTCCAGAATCTCTTCGCCGGTGTCCACGATCACCGCGCGGCGCAGGATTCCGACCTGCGGCGCGGCCAGACCGACGCCGCCGGCCTGCTCCAGCGTTTGACGCATATCGTCCAGCAGCGTATGCAGGCGTGCGTCAAAATTCGTCACCGGGCGCGAGGTCTTGCGCAGGGTGGGATTCTCTTCCGTAATAATATTTCTCAGTGCCATGGTATCTTCCTCTCAATCATAGCGGTTTACATCCGCAAAGGCAGCGACGCCCTTATTTTGCTTGTCTTTTGCAAAGTCGCGCAGCAGCTGCGCAAGCAGCAGCCGGAGCTGCCTGGTATTCTTCCCGCAGACCGTCAGGCGGTATCGGAAGGAATTATTGACCTTCGTCACCGAGGCCGCCGCCGGGCCAAGCACGCGCAGCGGAAGCGCGCGGTATTCCGGCATGCGCATCGCGGCCGCCAGCTGCGCCGCAAAGCGCCGACTTGCCGCAATCACACGTTCTTCAAAAATTCCGCTGAACGTCACGCACAGAAGATCGGCGAAGGGCGGGCAGCCGCGCAGCGCGCGCAACGAGATCTCCGCCTCATAAAAGGCATCGTAGTCCTGCCGCGCCGCAAGCGCCAATACCGTGTTTTGCGGGGTCATGGTTTGGATCACCGCACGCCCGGCCTTTTCGCCGCGTCCCGCGCGGCCAACGACCTGCGTGATCATGGAGAAGGTCGTCTCCGACGCGCGATAGGAATCCACATAAAGTGCAAGATCCGCGTCAAGCACGCCGACCAGGGTCACGTTTTCGAAGTTCAGGCCCTTCGTCACCATCTGCGTGCCGATCAGGACGGGAATTTTCTCTTTTTGAAAGGTTTCCAGCAGCTTTTCATGCGGATTGCTCGCAGAAATCGTATCCGCATCCATCCGCAGGCTCTTCGCCTCCGGCAAAAGCTCCCGCAGGGCAAGCTCCACCCGCTGCGTACCGTAGCCGACCTGCTTGAGGTGCCCCCCACATTCGGGGCATGTCTCCGGCAGTCGCTCCGAGTAGCCGCAATAGTGGCACATCAGCCGGTGGTTTGCGCTGTGATAGGTGAGATTTACGCTGCAGCGCGGGCAATGCGGCACAAAGCCGCAGTCCACGCAGACGGTAAGCCTGCTTGCACCGCGCCGGTTCAGAAACAGGATCGACTGCTGCCCACGCCGCAGATTTTCCTGCATGTACTCCAACAGCTCCCCGCTGAGCGGCGAACCGTTTCCATTTTTAATTTCGCGCTTCATATCCACGACCTCAACCGCGGGAAGCGCCCTGCCGTTGAAGCGGTTTTGCAGCCGATAGAGCTGATATACGCCGCTCCTGGCATAATACATTGTCTCAATGCTCGGGGTTGCCGAGCCGAGCAGCGTCAGGCATCGCGCCTTTGCGCCGCGGTAAATTGCGACCTCCCGTGCGTGATAGCGCGGGGAATTCTCCGATTTATAGGTATGCTCCTGCTCCTCGTCTACAATCAGAAGACCAAGACGACTTACCGGTGCAAACACGGCAAGGCGCGTGCCGATCACGACCGCCGCATCGCCGCGCTGGATCCTCTTGTATTCGTCATACCGCTCCGATACGCGCAGGCCGCTGTGCAGCACCGCGACCTTCTCGCCGAAATGGGCGGAAAACAGCGCCAAAAATTGCGGCGTCAGCGCAATTTCCGGTACGAGCAGGATCGCGCTTTTCCCCTCCGCAAGGCAAGAAGCGATCAGCTTCAGGTAAACCGCCGTTTTCCCCGAGCCGGTTACGCCATAAAGCAGCGCAACACCAGGCTTTTCCTGTCCGGCCTGTCGGCGCAGACCGTCAAACACGGCCTGCTGCTGCGCGTTCAAAACGATCGGCCGGGGCGGCTCCGGGGGCAGCTTTCTTTTCGTGCGCGGCACCGTCTGATAACGATAGGTCAGAAAGCCCGCCTTTTCCAGTCGATTCAGGCTTGCCATGGAAGCGCCCGTGAAGTAGCAAAGCTCCTTCGCCGCGCAGGCTCCGACCGTCATCAGCAGCTCCAGCGCGGCGCACTGCAGCGGTGCCGAACGGCGCTTGCGCGCCAGATAATCCGCAGCCTCCTCCGCGCAGACCGCCAGCTCCGCAATGCGTTCGGTTTTGTCGTTGACTCTGCGAAAGAAGCTCGTCTGAGAGCTTAAAACCTTTTTCCCGGTCAGATACCGCAGCGCCGTTTCCAGCGCGGCATCGTCAAACTCGCCGCGCAGCGCGTCGTAATCCGCACCGCCGCCGCGCGCTTCAATGGACTCCATCACGGCCACGGCACCGGGATTCCGCTTCACGACGTCCCGCCAATCCGGCTCTTCGATTCTCAGATAATCCTTCGGCGTAAACCAAAGCCCCGCCGGGAGCATTGCGTGGACGGCGTCGTAAAACGTGCAGAAGTATCGCTCACGAATCATCGCGGCCAGACGCAGCATCTCGTCGGACAAAACCGGCTCCGCGTCCAGCGCGCACGCGACCGCCTTGAGCCCGTCCTCTGCGCCGGTCTCCAAGCTCAGCACAATTCCCTCGCACAGGCGATTTCCGCGTCCAAAGGGAACCTGCACGCGCATCCCGGGCTTCAGCGCAAGTGCCTCGCCGCAAGCATAGCTATAGGGCTTGTCAATGGCGAAAATCGCCGCAGAAACAGCAATTTTTGCGATCATTGTCAAGCCTCCTGCCAGTTAATCCAGATATTTTTCCTTGATGCTCGCCGTCAGCTTTCCTTCCGCGACCTCGCGGATCGCGATGGTGACCGGCTTGTCCTCCAGCGGCTCGTGATACGTCTCGGACTCCAGCGAGAGCTGTCTTGCGCGGCGCGCGATCACGTTCACCATAAGATAACGGCTGTCAATATGTTTGAGCAATTGTGCCATTGAGGGATAAAGCATGGATCAGTTCCTCCTGTTATTCAGCAGCCTTCGCTGCCGGTTTTTCCTTGTTGTTTTCTAAAATATGCAAAATTTCCTCCGTTGCGCGGGCAACGGTATCATTCACGACCACATAGTCATAGCGCTCGGCCGCAGCGCACTCCCACCCGGCCTTTGCCAGCCGCTCCTTCATCGCCTCCGGCGGTGTATCGCCGCGCTCTAAAAGCCGGCGCTTCAGCTCCTGCTCGGTGGGCGCGGTAATAAAAATCAGTACGGCATCCGGTCTGCGCTGCCGAATTTGCAGCGCGCCCTGCACGTCGATCTCCAGCAGAACGTCAAAGCCCTGTGACAAAAATTCGTCCACGGATTTTTCCGGCGTTCCGTAATAGTTGCCCACATACTGCGCATACTCCAGCAGCTCGTTCCGACGGATCATTTCTTCAAAGCGCTCCCGGCTCACAAAGAAATAGTTTACGCCGTCGATCTCGCCGGGGCGGCTTGCGCGCGTCGTTGCGGAAACGGAAAAGCGCAGATTGGGGTAGCGCTGCATCACAGACTTCACGACCGTTCCCTTGCCAACACCGGAGGGGCCGGAGATCACGATAATCGAGCCTTTTTTCATTCCGCATCCTCCGTATACAGTCTGGCGTTTTCATCCGCGCGCAGCAAAATCGTCTCCGGCGGCAGCGCGGACAAAATCACATGATCCGTATCCATCACCAGAACCGCCTTTGTTTTTCTTCCATAGCTTGCGTCAATCAGCATGGCGCGTTCCTTCGCCTCGGAAACCAAACGCTTGATCGGCGCGGAGTCCGGAGAAACGACGGTAATCAGGCGTTCGCCGGAAACAAGATTTCCGAATCCAATATTGATCAGCTTCATACCATCCTCCGTCACTCGATATTCTGCATCTGCTCGCGGATCTTTTCCAGCTCCGCCTTGATCTCGACGACCGTGCGGGTCTGCTGCAAATCGCTCGCCTTGGAGCCGATGGTATTGGCCTCCCGGTTCATCTCCTGCATCAGGAAATCGAGCTTTCTGCCGATCGCGCCGCCGTCGGAAAGCATTTTCCGCAGCTGAGAGACATGACTCCGCAGGCGAACGGTTTCCTCATCCACCGCAATTTTATCTGCGAAGATCGCCGCCTCCGTCAGGATCCGGCTCTCGTCGATGTTCGTGCTCTCAAGTACCTCGCGCAGCTTGGTCTCCAGTCGCGCGCGATATGCGTTTACCGTCTCCGGGCTGCGTGCCTCCACCGCAGCTACAAGCTGCAAAACCGTCTCGCTTCGATCGAAAAGATCCCGCGCCAGCGCCTGTCCCTCTCGCTCCCGCATTGCGTTAAATCCGGCAATTGCCTGCTCGGTGACGAGCAGGATATCCGCCGTGACCTGCTGCTCGTCCTCCTGCGCCTTCTCCACGACGAAAATCTCAGGAATGCGTGCCAGCGCGGCCACGGACACATCGTCCTCCACACCGTAATTCTGCGCGATTTCCCGCAGCGCCGAAAGGTATCCCTCCAAAACCGGCTTGTTTAACGATACGTGCACATTCTGCGATTCCTGCACGGCAATGTTGATGAACACATCCACCTTGCCGCGGCTGACCGCCGCCTTCACCTTCTGCTTAACGGCGTCCTCCGCAAAGGAAAACACACGCGGCAGCTTCACCGTACAGTCGAGATAACGGTTATTGACGGAGCGAAGCTCCACGGTGATCTCCCGGCCGTGCAGCGTAGAGACGGCACGCCCGTAGCCGGTCATACTGTAAATCAATCTAACAATCCCCTTCTTATTTCAGGTAACGGTCGATCCGCGCCCGATAAAATGCGATCAGACGGGAAAGGCCGACGTCATACAAAACAAAGCAAATCAGAAGCGCCGCAAACAGGAGGATCGTCTGCTTTTCCGGGAGCGGCGCAAAAAACGCGCGGGAAGAAACGGCATACAAAGCGCCGATAACCGCTGCAAACACAGCCATCTTGAGAAGCCACTCCACCGGCGCGCGGCGCAGCCGCTCGATCAGCGCCTTGACAATGGCATAATGCCCCAGCACCAAGGCATACCACAGCGCGCAGGTCTTATCGGGAAGCAGCAGAAGTCCGAGCGCAGCAACCACCGCATAATGCGCCGCCGCCACGGCAAATCCGCCGCGCAGCACCAAAACCGCAGCCGGCAGGGACGCAACCGCCACCAGCGCAAGCTGCGCCGTCGGCGCGGAGGAAGCCCCAAAAAGCACCGCAAGAGAAAAAGCCGACAAAACAGCCGCGCGCGTTAAATTCCGTGTTTTCATCTTCCGCAGCCGCCGCACAGGCAGTTCAGGCACATCAGCATATTGCAGACGTCACAGGCGTCCATGCCGCGGTCGTCGCCGTACTGCCGGTAGGGATAGCCGCCGCTCTGCTGCATTCTGTTCAGCGCCTGCCGGTATTCCAGATTGTTCGGTGCCATATTGCAGGCCATTTGAAAGTTCTGCTGCGCCTCATCCATCCAGCCGCGGCGATACGCCGTCGCGCCGCGCAGATAATACCACTCAGCGTCCCGGTTGGAAATCGCCTCCAGAAGCTGATCCGCACGCTCCACATTGCCCTGATTGATGGCACTGCGAACCTCCGCATAGCCCGCGCCCGAGCCGCCGGAGCTGCTGCGCGCCCCGCCGCCCGTATAGGCGCTTCGCGAATAGGTATTGCCCGCGGCACGGGACTTTGTAATCGTCTCGTACGCTTCGTTGATCTCCTTCATCTTCTCCTGTGCCAAATCCGCAAGCGGATTCCCGGCATAGTTGTCCGGATGGTACTTGCGCACAAGCTCACGATAGGCGTTTTTTACCTCGTCGTCCGAGGCGTTCGGGGAAACCCCCAATACTTCATAAGGATCTCTCATTCTAATCTCCTAAAATTTACGTTGTCGTTTGTAAACTCCAAGCGACACCGCCTTGAGCATCGCCGGAAGGCCAAGATACAGGATGTTATGCAGAAGCGCCTCGTTGCACCGAAGCTCCAGCAGCTCCAGCGCGGAGGCCGCCATTCCGATCGAGTAATCCACCGTTTGCAGGAAATAGTGCTTGTCCTCCTCCTGCAGCGTCCCATTCTGCACCGGGAAGCGATACCGCAGGGGGTTATACCGCCGCTTTTTCGCATCCTCACGCAGATCGTCCAGCGCGTCGGCAAGATAAACCGTCCGGCCGACATGGTAGAGCAGCTGCTCCAGCACACGGCGCGTGCGCACGTCGGTGTGATAGGCGGCGCAGCCCTCCAGCATTCTTGCAAAGGTATCCGCCGTCTGGTCAAGGCTCGCGCTTTGCGAGGCCTCCAGCGCATGAAGCGTCTGCAGCTGCCTGCGTACCAACTCGTCAAGCGCCGCCTGCCGGGAAGCGGCACGACGGTAGCGCCGCTTCAGAAGCAAGGCCGCCATCCGAGCCGGAAGCCCCGAAAAAAAGCCTGCATCCTGCACAGCGTCGCGCAGCTTCCAATAGAACAGGATCAGCCCCACGTCCGCCGTAAACTCCAGCGCCGCATCGATCTGCACGCATTCCCGCCTGCAAAGCGGATGCGCCGGGCAGAAGCAGCGTGCGGTCGTTCCCTTCTCCGAAAGTGCCGACAAAAGGCAATACAGGAAGGTCATATCATAGCTGACCGTAAAGCGCGCCGCGAAGCCGTACCGCTTGCGAAGGCAGCGGCAAAGGCCGCAGTAGGACGCCCGATAGCGCTCAAAGTCCCGAACCTTCAGTTCTTCACGAAGGGGTATCACATAACCATACATAATTCTATTCCTGTGTGCTCTGCGCAAATGCGCAAATCACCGCCTGCATTCCGCGCCGTTTCTGTACCATGCGATTCCACCAAACCGCCGCGCCCACGCCAAGTAAAAAGCCGACCGCACTGCCTGCGCCCGCGAAGCCCAGTCCGGCTCCGAGCGCATACCCCGCGAAAAACAGCAGGAGCGGCAGAAGATAGACGATTCCCGCAGCAAGAAGCACCTGCCGCGATTCCGTTTGAACGATCACAATGTCGTTGACGCACGCGCCGATTGGATTCCGCGCGCAGACCGCCACGGTACGCGCTGCCGAGCAGCCGCCGCACTGTCCGCACTCGCCGGAGCAGGCCGCAGACCGCAAGACAGTCAGCTCCGCCCTTCCGTCCTCCAAAATGCGCGTTACCCGCGCCGTTTCCTCCATCTCAGGAGCCCTTCTGCGTTCGCGTCACGACAACCGTCGGACTTCCAAGCACACCGACTTCGGGGAACTCCGGAACGCCGACACTCAGTGCTACCGTCGTAGAGGCGTTCACGCAATCGGCATAATTAATGGTTGCGCGCAGATCGTCCTCCGTAATCTTTGCAATCGCTTCAGCCTTGCCGCGCAGGCGGATCGTGACCGTGGTTCCCGCAATTGCGACCTCCATCCCGTCATCCGTCTTATTCAGCACGCTGATTCGGTCTACCGGAAGCGTCAATGTCTTTGTGGAGAGTCCCACAAGCGTGATCGTCACACGCACCTTCTGCACATTCGATTCGTTTGTAATATTCTGCGGCAGTTCCACAGCGAACTCCCTTGTCACGCTGTTTTCCAGAATCTCCTCCAGCTTCACCGTGCCAAGCTTCCATTCTCCGTTCAGCGCGTCGATCGTGCGCGCCTCGCCGCTCACCGTAATGGTCTTCGGGTAATAATCGATTTTTACATTGGCCTCTGTTGCGCCGCCGCCCGCCATCAGGTTCAGGCCGAACTGCAGCTCCTGAATTCGCAGAACGGGAACCGTCGCGTCCACCTGCGTCAGGCTTGCCGTAACGTTCTTTGACGGAACGATTTCTTCGCCGCCCGCGTCCAGGAAGTGGATGGCAGCCGTCTGCTTTGTCGTGGTGTCCAGACCTTCAACGTTCAGCGCAATATACGCGCCGTAGATCTCGTTGATCTCCTCCACGGGGCCCATGACCTGCACGGTATCCGCGCTGAGCGTAATATTGGCGCTGCCGAGCGTATAGCCCTCCTGCACCTCGCCCGTGGTTCGCTTTTCGATCTCCAGCTCCTTGCTGCCGATCTCGCTCACGACAACGTGCACCGTCGTGCGCGAGGGTGTCGGGCTGATGTCGCCGCTTGCGACAGGTGTGGGATAGTCAATGGAATAGCTGAGGTTATACTCTCCCGGCTCCTTGATTCGGCCTGCGTCCGCCGTCAGCACGATGTTGCCGCTGCTCAGCTGCTTCAAGTCGGTCCGTTTGCCGGAAAGCGTCATATTGATCGTCGTGTTTTCCCCGTAAGTAATCATGAGATTTCTGCTTGCAAGCGTTTCCAGCCCGTCAAAGACGACCGGGATATTGCGGATCGTCACGGTATCATCCGGCGCGACGACCGTCACGACATAGATCCACAGGACAACGGAAGCAACGAGCGCCAGCAGGAACGAAAGCAGTTTGTTGTGATTCCGCATCATTTGTCACCCTTTTTCATCACGCGATTGTAAAGCCTTGTCAGCCGGTTTTCCTTCTTTTCTCCCAGCGGCGCCAGTTCATTGCGCAGAAGATGCTCGAGCATCTGCGGAGCAAGATGGCGCTTCAGCATCCCGCCGACCGCAACGGAAATCGTCCCCGTCTCCTCCGAAACAATGACCACGATCGCATCCGACACCTCGCTGATGCCGATGCCCGCTCTGTGCCGCGTGCCGAGATCACTGTTCAAATGCTCGTTTTTCGAAAGGGGCAGCACGCAGCCGGCCGCCGCAACTCTTCCGTTGCGGACGATCACTGCGCCGTCGTGCAGGGACGCCTTGGGAAAGAAAATGTTGCGCAGCAGCTCTGCCGAGAGCCGCGCATCCACAACGGTTCCTGTCTTCTCGTATTCCGCCAGCGACGTGCTCCGTTCAAATGCGAGCAGTACGCCGATCTTTTCGCGGGACATCGTCTCACAGGCGGAAACGGTTTGAGAAATCACGCGGTCGATTTCGTGCACCTGCCCGCGCGGCTCGATCATGCCGAAAATCGATTTTCCTCCAACCTTTTCCAGCGCGCGGCGCAGCTCCGGCTGAAACACGATCAAAAGCGCAATAAGGCCGACCTGCAAAATCTCGTCGAGAATAAAATTCAGCGCGTGCAGACTGAGTACGCCGGTCAACCAGGTCAAAAGCAGCAGCATGACAATGCTCTTTGCAATGCGCGAGGTAGCCGAGGAGCGGATCTGCATCATCAGGGTGTAGATTAAAAATGCAACGACCAGAATATCGATGATGTCTGTAATCTTAATGGTCGGCAGCATTGCAATAAAATCGCTGAAATAATTGAAGATTGTTTTCATTGTCAATCCTCCGCGTATACGAGTTCTATTATATCTTGATAATTATATCCCAAAATCCCATCAATAGCAAGTAGGAATGCGTGATTTCCAAAAACAATTATTCTTCCGTTGTCTCCTGCTCTGCCCCACGGCATACCGATTGCAGGATGCGCAAAAACGCGGAAACCTCCCGCGGCGTATTCCATACGGAGAAACTGAGACGCACCGTTCCCGTGCGCTTCGTCCCGGCGCTTTCATGCGCCAGCGGCGCGCAATGCAGCCCCGCACGGACGCAGGCGCCGCACCGCGCCAGGCGCTGCGCCAGCGTTTCACAGTCGATTCCCTTCGCCGTAAAGGATAGAACGCCGGTCTGCCGCCCGTGCGCCGCCGCGAATACATGAACCCCCTCCAGCCGCCGCATTCCTTTGACCGCCTGAAGAAGGAGCGCGTCCTCGCTTCGCGCAATTGCCTGCGGCGTTCTGCTGCGAACAAACCGAAGTCCCGCCGCCAGACCCGCGATCCCCGGCACGTTATGCGTCCCGGCCTCCAGCTGATCCGGCAGGAAATCCGGCATTTCGCGGCTGTCGGATATGCTTCCCGTGCCGCCCTGCAGGATCGGCTTCGCCGTATGCCCGCAGAGCAGGATTCCCGTTCCCTGCGGCCCATAGAGCGCCTTGTGCCCCGGCATAGCGATAAACGCCGCCGAAAGCGCCCGCAGGGACAGCGGCAGGATCCCCGCCGACTGCGAGGCGTCCACCACCAGCGGAATTCCCCGCTCCCGGCACAGCGCCGCAATCCTTTCAATCGGCAGCACATAGCCGAAAACATTGGAAACGTGCGTGCAAACAACGGCGCGTGTTTCCGGTGTCATGGCCTTTGCAAACTGTCGAACGGTATCTTCCTCGTTAAACAGGCGGCGACCCGCCGGGCAGATTTCCGCGCCGATCGCAAAAAGCGGCCGCAGCACCGCGTTGTGCTCAAAGCCCGAAATAACGACACGGTCTCCCGCGCTGACCAGAGAACGAATCGCAATATTCAGTCCATGCGTTGCATGAAAGGTAAATACGACCTGCTCCGGCGACGCGTCGAACAGCGCGGCCGCCTCCTCCCGGCAGGCAAAAACCTCCTGCGCCGCGCGCATCGCGGGCAAATGGCCGCCGCGTCCAACGCTTGCGCAGTGGCGCATGGCCTCCAAGACAGCACGCTCTGTCTCCGGCGGTTTCTTCAGTGTCGTTGCAGCGTTGTCAAAATAAATCACGGCAGCGCCTCCCAGCGGCCGTCCGGCGTTCGAACGAATACCCGGCTGTACGGCACCGCGTTGGCCTGCAGGGCACGCAATGCAGGCGCATAGTCCTCCTCATGCACGCGGATGCAGTAGCCGCAGCCCTGCATCTGAACGGCACGCGGCGTGCGCTGCAGGACATGGTCGATCCCGGCTCTATCCAGAACCTTCGCGCCACGCTGCGCGGGCGTGATCGAGCGAAAGGTAAAAAAATAGGCATACATAAAAAATCCCTCCGCCCTATCTTATGCGAAGGTCGGTGCTTTTGCGAAGAGCGACATCGTTCTTCTTTCCGGCAGATACGGCATCACGCCCGCAGCTCAAAATATCGCGCCCTCAGTTTAAAAAATACCAATGCGGCGCAGGCGGAAAAATTCCGTCTGCGCCGCACAAAGCCGCACAAATTTTATTCCTCCAAAAGGCAGACCGCATGGCACGCTATGCCCTCGCCGCGTCCCGTAAAGCCCAAGCCCTCCTCCGTGGTCGCCTTGATATTCACGCGTTCCACAGAAATGTCGAGTGTTTTTGCAAGCTGCTCCTCCATCTGCGGGATATACGACGCGATTTTCGGCCGCTGCGCCAGCACGGTTACGTCGAGATTGCCGACGCGCAGTCCCTTTTCTTTTAAAATCCCGCCAGCCTGCTGCAAAAGCAGCAGGCTGGAAATTCCCTTATACTGCGGATCCGTATCCGGAAAAAGCTTGCCGATATCGCCGGCCTTTGCCGCGCCGAGCAGCGCGTCCATAACGGCGTGCGTCAGCACGTCCGCGTCCGAATGGCCGTCCAGCCCCAGCGCATATGGGATCTCCACGCCGCCAAGGATCAGCGCCCTGCCCTCCTTCAGGCGGTGTACGTCATAGCCGTGTCCAATTCTCATTGTCCCGTCTCCCTTGCAGAATCGCCGCCGCAACCGTCAGGTCGATCGGCGTTGTAATCTTGATGTTCTCGTCGCTGCCCTCCACCAGATGCACCGGAACGCCCAGATGCTCCGCGGCGGAGCAGTCATCCGTCAGCGTCACGCCGTCCGCCTGCGCCTTCTGCAGCGCCGCACGGATCAAATCAAAGTCAAACACCTGCGGGGTCTGCACCGCAAACATACTGCTTCTGTCCGGCGTTTCGGTCACGATACGGCTGCGGTCGGCAAGCTTGACCGTATCCTTGACGGGAATCGCAGGCGCCGACGCATGAAAGCGCCTGGCGCAGCGGATCGCCGCCTCCAGGATACGATCTGTTACCAGCGGTCTTGCGCCATCGTGAATGGCGACAAGCCCTTCCTTCCTTGTTACGGCAGCCAGACCGCACGCAACGGATTCCGCCCTGCTCGCGCCGCCCTTTACAATGGCCGTCACCTTGGAAATTCCCTGCCGCTTAACCAGCGCGCCGATCGACTCGATCCTATCCTCGCGGGTGACCACCACAATTTCCCGGATGCTCGCGTTCTGCGCAAAAGCTTTCATCGTGCGCGCGATCACCGGTTCGCCGTCCAGCTCTGCGAAAATCTTATCGATCCCCCGCATGCGGGACGCCGAGCCTGCCGCAACGATCACCGCGCTGCAATAAGGATTCCGAAAAGAAAACAACGCCATCGGCCGCACCTCATAACTCCATCACAATTTTCTTAAACGTTTTCCCGCGCACCATAAAATTCTTAAACCGATCAAACGCCGCACTGGCGGGAGAAAGCAGCACAACGTCGCCCAGCTTGGCAAGCGTGGACGCCGCGCAAACCGCCTCGCGGAAATCGTCGATCTCCAGAATGCGCGGGTGTCCCTCGGAATATTCCGGCGCTTGAACCGTCGCCGCCTTGATCTTGTCGCCGGTGTCGCCGGTGCAAATCAGCGTCTTGACATGCGATACGATTTCCGGCCCAAGAACATCGTAAGGAATATGCTTGTCATATCCGCCCGCAATCAGGATCACCTTCCGGTCAAAGCTCTTCAGTCCGGCAATCGTGCGGCTTGGCGACGAAGCAATGGAATCGTTATAATAGCTCACGCCGTCCTTTACGCGTACCAGCTCGATCCGGTGCTCCACGCCGCCGAAGCGCCCCGCCACTGCGCGAATCGCCTCGTCTGAAACAATTCCCTCCGTCGCTGCAATGGCCGCCATGTAGTTTTCCACATTATGAAGCCCCGGAAGCAGGATTTCCTCGCGCCGAAGGATCGGCGTGATTTGCTCCCCGCGCTTCCGATACACCACGCCGTCACGGAAAAATACGCCGTGCTCCGGCTCCGTCTCACGGGAAAACAGCCGCACATGGCCGCGCGCCAGCGGCGCAAACCCGGCCGTGATCGCATTGTCTGCATTGAGTACCAGAATGCCGTCCTCCTTCTGGTGCAGGAAGACGTTCTCCTTCGCCTCGATATACTCCTGCATGTCGCGGTGGATATCCAGGTGGTTGGGCGCAAGATTCGTTACAATCGCGATCTCCGGGCTAAAGGGCATATCCATGAGCTGGAAGGAGCTAAGCTCCAGCACCGCCCAGTCCTCCCTTTGCATCTGCTCTGCGCAGTCGAGCAGCGGCTTGCCGATGTTGCCCCCAAGCCAAACGCGTTTTCCCTGCGCCTTCAGAAGCTCCGAAAGGATCGTCGAGGTCGTTGATTTTCCGTCCGAGCCGGTGACCCCGATGGTATGGCAGGGGCAAACCGCAAAAAATGCCTCCATCTCCGAGGTGACTCTCGCCCCCTGTGCGCGAAGCTGCAAAATCTCCGGCGTATTGGGATGCATTCCCGGCGTGCGGAACACGATGTCGCCGGAAAGATCGTCCAGATACTGCGCGCCGAGCCGGAGATGCGCGCCCTGCCGCTCCAGCTGCAGGACCTCCTCATCCAGCTGCTCGCGCGGCGTCTTATCGCAGGCCGTCACATCGATTCCGTGCTGAAGAAGCAGCCGAACCAGCGGCCGATTGCTCACGCCAAGTCCCAGAACGAGAATGCGCTTTCCCCGCATCGCTTCAAAATATTGTGAAACCGTCATAAAAACGAACCTCTTTTCCTTGCGATTCCTCCGGCGGGCTGCGCCGCACATTTTTATTTCATGTTTATTATTATAGCCTCAACAAGCAATTTTTGCAACTAAATTGACAATTCGCCAAAAACATTGTAAAATAGCCCTGCGACTGGGACGGACAGCCGCGCAAGGTGCGCCGAAAGGCCTCTTGTGAGGAAAGTCCGGGCTCCGCAGGGCAAGGATAACGGGTAACACCCGCCCAAGGCGACTTGAGGAAAAGTGCAACAGAGATATACCGCCGCGCATTGCGCGGTAAGGGTGGAAAGGCGAGGTAAGAGCTCACCCATCGGCACGGAAGCGCCCGATGCTGTAAACTCTATCCGGAGCAACACCGTGGAGGAAGCGCATGGTCTGCCCGACCGCTTCCGAGGAGGTGGCTTGAGCGGCGCGGCAACGCGCCGCCAAGATAGATGGCTGTCAAGACAGAACCCGGCTTACAGTCCCAATCGCAAAGAAGAACCGCCGCGCGGTGCCTTGTAAAAACAAGGCTGCCGCGCGGTGGTTCTTTGAAACAACGCCGCACAATTGCGTCTGCAGGCTTTGCCGAATGATGCAGTGTCGTCCTAATTCTCCGAGTCTGCATTTTCCGGCGGGAAATACAAATTTAAATCGACAACCGTGTCGATTCCCGCCACCTGCCCAGCGTTGGAGTACTGCCAGAAGGAAAAGTCATACGCAAAGCTGGGGTACGGATCGTATTCCGCCAGCCAGAAGGGGTAATCCAAAAAGGACGCAAGGCGGAACATCCGATAGCCAAACTCCTGATTAAAATAGATCGCCGGCTGATAGCCGCCCGCTGTGATCGCGCCGCAGAAGGCCAAGGCGCAGGCGTTGAGCGTGCCGGAGTCCATATTGGCAGAACGCCCCGCGTCCACGCGTTCCCAGTCAAAGACGATCGGAAGCTCCAGCGCCTGTCCCGCCAGCTCCTGAAGCAGGAAATCCGCCTCTTCGCGCGCCTCTGCCTCATCAAGTGCCTGAGAAAAGAAGTACACGCCGACTAAGATCCCGTTGTCCCGCGCGCCCTGCAGATTCTCCCAAAAGCGTTCGTCCAAATGCACCGCGCCGCTGGTGTACCCGCGATAGCCGATGCGAAGCATGGCAAACTCGACGCCGTCCTGCCGTGCCGCCGCCCAGTCGATCTGCCCCTGATGCGCGGATACATCCACGCCGAACAGCGCCCTTCTCAGGCCGAGATAGCGTATGCGGCCGTTTTCCTCTTCAAATTCCTCCGCAAGAAACGAATTCTTCGGAACCGGATCCTCCCGCTGCGCTTCCGCCCGGCGGCTGCATGCGCTCAGCAGCAGCGCCATGCATAGCACAGCACACAGTGCAAGGCTCCATAGGCCCCGCCGTCTTTGTTTCATTTTTCGCCGCCCCCTTTTTTCGATCAGTATAGCACAAATACGACAAAAAGCCAAGCCGGGCAAGCGGCAAAGTCTGCGTTCGCTGCACGGCCGCGCAGAATGGGAAAACAATTCTGACGATTTCCACTTTAGATACGTCCATTCTGTTTTGGGTGCAAATTCCAACAGATTTCGTCTAAAAGCAGAAAACGATCCATTGGTTTGACTTACTTTAGAGCCTTCCGGATCGCCCGCCGTCGCACTTTTTTCATAAAATGCTTGTGGAACGGGGAAAAATGGTGTAGAATGGCCTTGATCCCGCATTCGGAGGTAGAACCATGACCCAAAGGCAAAAGAAGCTTTGCGCCCTGCTGACGCTGATCGGAATCCTGCTGCTTAGCGGCTGCTCTGCGAAAAAGGCCGCGACCTTTCACCCTGCGGAGGGAAGCGCCGTCGCCACGCTGTGCGCTGTCGGCGATATTATGATCTCTCCGCAGCAGCTGGAGGCCGCCGCGCAGCCGGACGGCAGCTATTCCTTCACGGATGGCTATCTCGGCGCGGCAGAGCTGCTCGCCGACGCCGATCTGACCGTCGGCAACCTGGAAGGCACGCTCAACGGCGCGCCGTATGATTCCTATAATTATCCCGACGCACTTGCCGCCTGCCTTTCTGGGCTTGGCTTCGACGTTTTGCAGACCGCAAACTCCCGCAGCATTCAAAACGGCATTGCCGGTCTGACCCGCACGAAGGAGCAGCTTGAGGCCGTTGGAATCGATGCGCTCGGCACCTTTGCCTCCGAAGCACAGTGGCAGGAAACCGGCGGCGTTTTAATTCGCGAGGTCAACGGCATTCGCATTGCCCTCATCGGCATGACAAAAGGGCTGAATAATATGCGGCTTCCGGAAAATGCCGGCCACTGCGTGAACCTGCTTTACACGGATTACGATTCCAATTACAGCAGCATTGACACGGACGCGATCACGCGCCTGACCAAGAACGCAGAGGCAGAAAATCCGGACATTACAATCGCCATGGTGCACTGGGGCAGCGAAAATGAGAGGACGATCAGCGAGTCGCAAAAGCAAATTGCATCGCTTTTGATCGACGGCGGCGTAGACGTCATTCTCGGCAGCCACTCCCACTTGGTCGGCCCGATTGAGCAGCGGACGGTGCGCGGCCGCCCGGTCGTCATTGCCTACGGCCTTGGCGATTTCTCCGGCAGCGCAGAGGATCGCGAGGCCATTGCGCTCCGACTTGCCTTTACCAAGGACAGCAAAACCGGCGAGACGCGCGTGACGGAGGTTTCCTATACGCCGCTTTATGTGACGCAGTCACGCGTTTACGATATTGAAACCGCCCTTTCACTCTACGAAAGCAATTATATCGACGCAATCAGCGAAGAGCAGCAGAAGGTCTTTACCGCCGCGCTCGAACGGCTGAAGGAGCAGACTGCTCCGCCGGAGTCGTGACCACTTCTCCAAAAATCCCGCGCGTGCAATGCCAAACAGCCGCATTGCACGCGCGGGATTTCTTCTATCCTATTATAGCTCTTCGGTTTATTGGTGCGGTACGCACCGCAAAACGGCTCTTTAAACCGTTTTCGTAAAATACAACAAGCTGTGTTATAAGTCCAACGCGTCTAACGAAAGCTCCGTCAGTTCCGCATGCTCCGCGCGCTCCGTACAGACGGACAGCACGACGCCGCCGTCCATATGCAGGGTTTGGAAGCATAGCGCGCTTCCCTTCAGCTTTGGCGTTCGGCCGGATAAATCGAAGCGGAGCGCTTCCATATCGCTGCGAAGCCCCTCGCCGGTGAACTTGAGATATGCCTCCTTCAGGGTCCAAAAATGAAAAAAGCAGACCCCCTGCGGCACTGCATCCGCAAGCTGCCGCTGCTCAGACGGCGCAAGCACCCGCTGCACGAGCGCCGGGCGAATCGGCCGGATGCGCTCAAGATCCACGCCGACCCGGCCATCGGAAATTGCCGCACAAGCCACGCCGCCGGAGTGGGAAAGGCTGAAAAACACCGGATTTCCCGCAAAATACGGACGGCCGCTCGCTTCCTTACACAGGGGCGGGGTCGGCTGCGTAAAAAGCGCCCTCCAGGCAAACGCAAGAAGCGCATGCACACAGGCAGATTCGCGTTCCCGTGACGTGCGCGCCGCGTAAATTTTCAGCATGGCATTCCCCTCCCTCTATGGTCTTTCGCGTCGCTGCATCCTGCAGCAGACAGACCCGCAAGCGGGTCTCGGACTGTCAATAAAGTCCGTAATCGTCAAAATGAGAAAACATTTTTGACGATTTCCATATGAAACGTATCTATTCTATTTTTTGAAAAGTTTCAAACAAATACGATTCAAAAAGTGGATAAAGTTTATTATTTTGACTTACTTCGGAACTCGCGCCCTATCGTACCTATGTACGCAGACGGGCGCGAGTTTCTTGTATTCCGAACTTTCTTGATAGTCTGCCAGCGTGTCAAAAAGGTTTTTTGACACGCTGAGACCCGCAAGCGGGTCTGTCCTTGTCCGCCGACATTCGGAGTGCCGCACAAAACCGACCCGATCGGCATGAAAAAAGCCGCTGCCCAAGCAGCGGCTTTTTATTCAAAATTAGCCGTTCTCCTTCATGCGAGCGAAGCATTCGCTGCAGTAAACGGGACGATCGGTCTTCGGCTCGAAGGGAACCTTTGCTTCGCCGCCGCAGGCTGCGCAGGTAGCGGTGAAGAACTCTCTCGGACCGCGGGCAGCATTCTTGCGAGCGTCACGGCAAGCCTTGCAGCGCTGCGGCTCATTCTGGAAGCCACGCTCTGCGTAGAATTCCTGCTCACCGGCGGTGAAAACGAATTCGTTGCCGCATTCTTTGCAAACTAAAGTTTTGTCTTCGTACATTGTGGTTACCTCTCTTATGCTTTTAGATTTGCCCTGCCGAAACCCATCAAAAATGTTGCTGGTCCTATCCAGGGTGTTGGTAATATGCGAACGGGTTCTTCCCCGTTTACGCCAAGGTTTTCTGCCGGGCAAGCTTACTGCGGATGCGTTGGACGGCATTATCCACGGATTTCGCGGATAGATTCAGTTGATTCGCGATGTCGCGATAAGGCAGTCCCTCCAGATAAAGCCGAAGAACTCGCTTCTCCATTGGGGACAGCAGCGCATCCAGCCGGCCGGAAAGCTCTTCATAGGCCTCCTGTCCGATGATACGCTCCTCCATGTCGCGACCGGCGGTATGACTTCTGGTGTCGTCCAACAAAGCGTCAAGAGAGCTGTTCGGAATACAGTCGCTCAGCGGGATATCCTGATGTTTGCTTTCTGAGCGAGTCGCGGAAATCAAGCGGTTGCGAATACACGTTGTTGCAAAAGATTTAAAAGAGCAGCGCCGACTGCCGTCATAATGCCAAGCGGCGGCAAGCAGTCCGATCATCCCCTCCTGCGCAAGATCCTCACGGTCAAGCCCGCTGAGGAAGAACGAGCGCGTGCAGGCACGAACATGGCGCGCATAGCGCGCAAGAAGAAGCTCCATGGCACGCTCGGACGAACGGCTGTGCAGTGCCAGCTCTTCGTCCGTCCATGTTTCGGAAATGCAATCCATATTGCATACCCTCCACCATCCATTTTATTATAGCATTTTGCAGGGACTTGTCAACCTTTTTGAATCAAAAAAACACTTTTCTCAATTATTTGTGCGTTTTTTACATATTTTCAATTTCGTTTTTGGACACAAATCCCTATCCCGGTCAGAAATCAATCTGCTGCTGACCCTCGCGTTCCAGATGCAGATGGGAATAGGCAAGCTGCGTGACGCAGCGGCCGCGCGGCGTGCGCGTCAAAAAGCCGATCTGCATCAGGTACGGCTCGTAAACATCCTCCAAGGTCACAGCTTCCTCCCCGATCGTCGCTGCAAGCGTCTCCAGCCCAACAGGGCCGCCGCCGTAATTCCGGATAATCGCCGTCAGCATACGGCGGTCGATCGCATCCAGCCCAAGCTGATCCACCTCAAGGCGTCCAAGCGCGTGGTCGGCCGCCTCTTTAGTCACGACACCGTTATAGCAGACCTGTGCAAAGTCTCTGACGCGGCGCAGCATACGGTTTGCAATACGCGGCGTACCGCGGCTGCGGGATGCGATTTCCCGCGCGCCGTCCGGGTCGATCTGCATCCCCAGCAGCGTTGCCGAGCGCGTAATGATCTTCGTCAGCTCCTCCGTTGTGTACAGCTCCAGCCGCAAGGAAACGCCGAAGCGGTCGCGCAGCGGACTGGAAAGCTGCCCCGCGCGGGTCGTCGCGCCGATGAGTGTGAAGCGCGGCAGATCCAGACGAATGGAATTTGCGGACGGCCCCTTGCCGACAATAATATCGATCGCGAAATCCTCCATAGCAGGATACAGGATCTCCTCCACCGCACGGTTCAGGCGGTGGATCTCGTCGATAAACAGGATGTCCCCTGCGTTGAGATTTGTAAGGAGCGCCGCAAGGTCCCCCGCCTTTTCGATCGCAGGGCCGGAGGTAATGCGAATATTGACCCCCATCTCGTTGGCGATTACGCCGGCCAGCGTGGTCTTTCCAAGCCCCGGAGGCCCGTAAAGCAGCACATGGTCAAGCGCTTCGTTTCTGTGCTTTGCCGCCTCAATATAAACAGCCAGGTTGCTCTTCGCCTTTTCCTGTCCGGTATAGTCATACAGCATTTTAGGCCGAAGGGAGAATTCCCCCTCGTCCATCGGCGTGCGGGAGCTTGTGACGATCGGCGCTTCAAAATCCTGCGCAAAATCAATGCTCATACTCCGTCCCCCTTAGCCCATCACCATAGCGCGCAGCGCCTGGCGTACAATTTCCTCCACACTCAGCGCATCCACCTGTACGCCTTTGAGCGCGGCAGCAATATCCTGCTGGCTGTACCCAAGCTCCGCCAGCGCCGCCGACGCCAGTGAAACCTTTCCGCCCTGCGCCTCCTGCGGCAGCGAAACGCCGCCGGTCTCCGCGCTGGGCATTTCCGCACCGAGCTTATCCTTCAGCTCCAGAATAATGCGCTGCGCCAGCTTTTTCCCGACGCCCTGCGCCATGGTAATGGTTCGGGCATCCTCGGTCATGATTGCGAGCGTAAAGCCGTCCGGCGATACAACGGAGAGGATGGAAAGCGCCGCCTTTGGTCCGACGCCGGTCACGCCGAGCAGCAGCTCGAAGCAGCGAAGCTCCTCACGCGAGGAAAAGCCGAAAATATCAAACGCATCCTCGCGGATGTTGCAATAGGTATAGAGCCGCTGCTCCTGCCCGACGCGAAGCTTTGAGAGCGTATAATTCGTCGTATGGCAGGCATAGCCCACGCCGCCGCAGTCCACGACCGCGAGATTCGCGTCAAGCAGCGCAATTTTTCCAGTTAAATAATAAAACATAGCCGTTTACCCCTGTAGCTTCCGTGCAAGCAGCGACGTAGAGGAACGCGCATGACACAGTGCAATCGCAATTGCATCCGCCGCATCGTCCGGCCGTGCTACCTTGTCCATCTTCAAAAGGCGCTTGGTCATCTCCATGACCTGCCGCTTTTCCGCCTTGCCATAGCCGACCACCGCCTGCTTGACCTGCATGGGCGTATACTCAAACACCGGTACACCGGCCTTGGCAACCGCAAGAAGAATCACGCCGCGCCCATGCGAAACGCCGATTCCGGTCGTCACGTTATGCCCCCAGAACAGCTCCTCCACCGCGACGGCGTCGGGCTTCAGCTGCCGCACCAGAGCGGAAATATCGTCATACAGCATCACAAGCCGCTCGGAAAGCGGCTTGCCGGCCGGCGTCGTGACAACTCCATACTGCATGAGCTGCAGCGTTCCCCGATCCGCGTACACCAGTCCGAAGCCGGTCGTTCCATAGCCGGGGTCAATTCCCAGTATCATCATCGCTTTTTTGTATGGCGCTCAATACTTGTGCGCGATCCAGTAATAGCTCAATGCAACGCAAATCAGCATCACAATAACGCCGATCCACGCCAGCACGATCTGATATTTCGGGCGCGGGACATAATGCTCCTTCTCCTGCGCGGCCTCCTCGGCGGGCAGTCCATTGTCCTGTAGTTTTTCGTTTTCAGCCATTTTTAACACCTCAGGCTTATCATATCATGTTTTTTCTCTTTTTTATAGTCCCAATTTCACTCGATCCCCGGAAAACTTTTCGCGCCCACAGCACCTTAGCCCGCAGAAAAGTCGCGCCCCGGCGAAGGAGATTCCTTCGCCGGGGCACAGACTGTCAATCAAGTCCGTAACCATCAAAATGGGAAACCATTTTAAAGCTCTTTCATTTGAACGATATCCATATGATCTCCCGTCCGTTCTTTCTGCGTGTATGCGTCGGCTATCCAGCCCGCTTCTCCGGACCGTGTTATACCTCAAACATCAGGTCGCCATAGGTTGGAACCGGCCACAGATCCTTATCCACGATCAGCTCCAGCGCGTCGATCGCCGCGCGCAGCTCGTGCATCACCGGCACCAGCTTCTCCTGGCAGAAGTGCGCCAGCGCCTCGGCGCTCTCAATGCTTCCGCTCTCCGCGATCTGCGTGTCCAGCGCCGTCAGTGCCGTCTTTGCCCGCTTCAGAAGCGTGCAGCTCTCCTGCAGCAGCGTCTGCTGCACCTCCGTATCGGCCTGCACGCCGGAATTATGTATTTTCCAAATGGAGTCTGCCATCCGGGTCGTAAAGCGTACCACCGCAGGGATATAGTGCTTTCCCGCCATATGTGACATCGTGCGCGCCTCGATCAGCGTAACCTTGCTGTAGGTGCCGTACATGACCTCGCTGCGCGATTCCAGCTCCGCGCGGGTATAGATCCCGAACTTCTCGAACAGCCGAACCGCCTTCTCCGTCGTGAGCGCCGGAACCGCGTCCACCATGGAACGCAGATTCGGCAGGCCGCGATGCTCCGCCTCCTTCACCCACTGCTCGCAGTAGCTGTTTCCATTGAAAATGATATTTTGATGCAGAATGAAATTTGTTGCGATCAGCGTTTTCAGCGACTTGGTGAAGTCCTCCGCCTTTTCGAGTGTATCCGCAGCCTCGCAGAACGCCTCGGCCACAATGGAATTGAGCGTCGTATTCGCCGCCGCAATGGAGTCGGATGAGCCGACCATGCGGAATTCAAACTTATTGCCGGTAAATGCAAAGGGCGAGGTGCGGTTGCGGTCGGTCGCGTCCTTACGGATCGCAGGCATCGTATTGACGCCGAATTCCAGCCGCTCCTTCTCCAGGCAGGCCGCCGCCGTACCGGAAAAGCAGATCTGCTCAACGACATCATTCAGCTGACTGCCCAGGAAAATCGAAACAATGGCGGGAGGCGCTTCGTCCGCGCCGAGGCGGTGATCGTTTCCGACATTTGCGGCGGTCTGCCGCAGCAGATCGGCGTGTGTATGCACGGCCTTAATGATGCAGGAAAGCACCAAAAGGAACTGCAGATTGGCGTTCGGCGTATCGCCGGGATCCAGCAGGTTTTCCCCCGCATCCGTCGTGATCGACCAGTTGTTGTGCTTGCCGGAGCCGTTGACGCCCGCAAAGGGCTTTTCATGCAGCAGACAGACCAGATTGTGACGGGTGGCAACGCGTTTCATCGTCTCCATCATGAGCTGATTCTGATCCACCGCTACGTTGCAGTCCATGTAAATCGGCGCAAGCTCGTGCTGCGCGGGCGCCACCTCGTTGTGCTGCGCCTGCGCCGGAATGCCCATCTTCCAAAGCTCTTCGTTCAGATCCTGCATAAATGCGCCGACGCGCTCACGAATCACGCCGAAATACTGATCGTCCAGCTCCTGTCCCTTGGGAGCCGGCGCGCCGAACAGCGTCCGGCCGGTATAAACCAGATCGCGGCGGCGGAGATAGGTGTCGCGGTCGACGATAAAATACTCCTGCTCGGCGCCGACGGAGGGCGTCACGCGCCGAACGTCCTTACCAAACAGGTGCAACAGCCGCACCGCCTGCTGCGATAGCGCCTGCATGGAGCGCAGCAGCGGCGTTTTGGTATCGAGCGCCTCGCCGGTGTAGGAAATAAAAACCGTCGGGATGCACAGGATCGTGCCCGCTGCCTGCTCCTTGATAAAAGCGGGCGAGGTAATATCCCACGCCGTATAGCCGCGGGCATAATGCGTCGCGCGCAGGCCGCCCGTCGGGAAAGAGGACGCATCCGGCTCGCCCATAATGAGCTGCTTGCCGGTCAGTGAAAGGATGGTGTGCCCCTCCTTCGGACTGTTCAGAAATGCCTCGTGCTTTTCCGCCGTAATGCCGGTCAGCGGCTGGAACCAGTGGGTATAATGCGTCGCGCCGCGTTCCACCGCCCACTGCATCATGGCCGCCGCAACTACGTCCGCCGTCTCCATAGAAAGGCAGCCGCCTTGCTCCAGCACATGCTGCACCTCCCGGAACTCATGCTCGGGGAGCCGCTCACGCATCACCGAAACGCTGAATACATTCGTGCCAAAAATCTCTGAAATATTCATACCGACCAGCCTTTCCCGCACGGCAGGGATGCGCCGTGCCTCTGAATCAGATTTAATATTCTATAAGGTAACCCAAGTTTTTCATAATTGCAAGCACAAATTGAAACTTCATGGCAACGCACAAACATCCCGTACTCACGCCGGGCGTTTTTATATATTTTAACAATCCTTTTATCATTTTCGCCGATTTTGCATATTTCTCCTGTGTCGGCGGAAACTATCCTGCGAGGTGAACCATCTATGCTCATTTCCTATATCCGCACCTTTGTTCTGTATATCGTCCTGATTTTTACCGTTCGCCTGATGGGCAAACGGCAGATCGGCGAGATGGAGCCTGCGGAATTCGTCGTGACGATGCTCATTGCGAACCTTGCCGCCATTCCCATGCAGGATTCCAGCATTCCGCTATATTCCGGGCTCGTTCCCATTTTAATTGTGTTGGGCGTAGAGCTGGTGATTGCCGTTCTTTCTATGCGATGCATCCCCTTCCGCCGCTTTTTCTGCGGAAAGCCTGTCATTTTGATCGACCGCGGGCAGATCGTGCAGGAAAATCTCAGGCGCACCCGAGTGACACTCGACGAGCTGACGGAGCATCTGCGCGAAAAGGACATCTTTGACCTTTCCACGATCCAGTATGCCATTTTGGAAACGGACGGCGAGATCTCCACCCTGCTCTATGCCGATTATAAGCCCGCAACCGCAAAGGCTGCCGGCGTACCGGTTCAAAACGGGGAGCTTCCCTTTACGATCGTCTCCGACGGCAAGCTGCTTTCTGACAACCTCACCTTATCCGGGCTGGATATGCATTGGCTGAACGCGCAGCTTGCAAAGCAGCGCACGACGCTGCAAAAAACCTTTCTTCTGACTGTCGATCGAAACCGAAACGTCTATTTTGTTGCGAAGGAGGATAAGCCGTGAAGCACCTTTGGATCGGCATTTCCATTCTCGCCGCCGTCTTAGCCGTAGCAATCATTTCAGGGCACGTCATTGCATCCCAAACCGGCGTCTGCGCCGACGCGCTTTCCGGGGCGCTTTCTGCCTTTGACGACGGTGACTTTCCGACCGCGCGGCGGCACATTCAGTCCGCACAGACGCAATGGAAATCGCATCGCGGGCTGTACGCCTCCTTTTTAAGCCATGAGGACACCGAGGACGTCACCATGACCTTTGCCGAGCTGGAATCCTTTGCGCGCTTGGAGGACGCAGAGGATTTTCGTGCCTGCCTGACGCGTCTGCAGGCTATGCTGGAGCACATCATAGATATGGATCGGCCGTTTTATCATAATATTCTCGCCGCGCCTGCCTGACCACCCGCAGGCACAATCGAACAGAAGCTTCTGCTTCCATCGTCAGAACTCCATTTGCTGTCTTCCGCACAGGATCGCTTCTAGGGCTTCCGGAAGCGCTCCTCCCGCTTTGCTGCCCGCAGGACTTTTTGAACGTCTGGGGCGCTCCCGATGCCGGATTCCGGTATCGGGAGCGCCCCAGACTGTCAATTTTCCGTTCTGCCTTACTTTTCTTCTAAAATCTTATTCAGCTCGTGCATAAAGCTGTTAATATCCTTGAACTGGCGATAAACCGAAGCAAATCGGACATAGGCGACCTCGTCCAGCGGCTTGAGCCGCTCCATGACCAGCTCGCCGATTTTCTCCGTGCTGACCTCGCGTTCGAGCGAATTCTGGATGATCTGCTCAATATCCAGGACCGCCTCCTCCAACGACGCCATCGACACCGGACGCTTTTCGCATGCTCTTACCATGCCGTTCAGGATCTTGTTTCGGTCAAAGGACTGGCGGCTTCCATCCTTTTTCACCACCACGATCGGAAGGCTTTCTACCGTTTCGTAGGTCGTGAAGCGCTTTTGACAGGCAAGGCACTCCCGCCTTCTGCGAATTGAGGTGCCATCCTCGGAATGGCGCGAATCGACGACCTTGCTCTCCTGATAGGCACAATATGGACATTTCATATGCGAAACTCCCCTTGTCTTTCGTTTTTATCTTTTTTAGTATAACAAAGACAGCCCCTTGTGTCTACTGTTTTTTTACGGCACAAGAAGGCTGCCTCTTTGCTGCGCTACAGCAGCTCCTGTAAAATTTCCGGCACGCAAATCGGCGTCACGGTCGCATCGGCCATGGAAGCAATCATCTCCAAAACCGGCTTCAGCCGCGGAGAGATCCGCCGAACCGCAAAAATCTCCGTCATGCGGTCATCGTCGAGAACGACCTGCAGACCGTACATCTCCAACTGCGTTCCGTCAAACTCCAAAAGCTCAGTCAAAAGATCATAGTGCAAGCGCCGTTTCTGCCCCGCCTCCGTCCGGATCACGCGACTCGTGATTCGAATTCGTTCCATTTCACTCGCCTCCCTGCCCTATATTGAAGCACAAAATGCGGCAGGAAAACAGAAAAATCGTTCGCAAAAATCGACACGTCCGGCGCACGCCGAACTATTTCTCCAGAAACAGCGCAAAACGACCGGATTTCTTTAAAAATTCAAAACTTTTTCCTAAATGAATGGTGCGAATTCTGTCGAACGAAAGCGCGGCGCTACGCGTGCAACAGCCATTCGGCACGCGCAAGCATCTGACTGCAATTCATACTGTTTTGCAGCTCCACCCGGCCGTCGCCCTGCTCCCGCAAAAGTCCGCGCTCCGCAAGTCGGTGCCGGGTTTCCCGCGCCGTCCCCTCGCTTCCGTCCAGAAGCTCCACGCGGTCGCCCGCAATTTTCTGCAGCAGCGGCCGGATGAAGGGATAATGTGTGCAGCCCAGCACGATGGCATCCAATCCCTCGCGAAGGTAGGGCGTCAGCCGCGCGCGCAGGAAACGCTCCAGTTCATCCCCGTCCAGAATCCCGCGCTCGATATACTCGACAAGACCCGGGCAGGGCAGGCTCTCAATCGTACAGTCTGCGGCGCAGCGCGCCATCAGATCGGCAAATTTTTTCTCCCGCAGCGTGGTATCCGTCGCCATGACCAGAACTCTGCCTCCCGTATGCCGTGAGGCGGCCAGCTTCAGCGCCGGTTCGATACCGACCACGATCAGCGAAGGATGTGCCTCACGCAGCTGCGTGATGGCCGCGGAGGTCGCCGTATTGCAGGCAATGACCAGTGCCTTAACTGGATGCCGAAGCAGGCGATCGGTTGCCTGAAACGTCAGGCGGCGAATCTCCTGCGTGCTTTTAGGGCCATAGGGGGCATTTTTCGAATCGCCGAAATAGAGAAAATGCTCGTGCGGCATCTGCCTGACCAGCTCGCGCAGCACACTGATCCCGCCCAAACCGGAATCAAATACCGCGATCGCATCCTGTTTTTGATACAAGCCGTACACCCCCTCCAAAGCTAACAGTTTTATTATACCCCTGTGTAAAATTTTTTGCAATCCTTTTGTTGTTTTTGGGCGGGAAATCGGGTATCATGGGGATAGCAATTAAGGAGGGCTCTGTATGCAAGCATTGGGATTTGACAACAACGCCTACATTCGGCTGCAAACGCAGAAGATTTTAGAGCGCCGTCAGCTTCTCGGCGGTAAGCTTTATCTGGAATTCGGCGGCAAGCTTTTTGACGACTATCACGCCGCGCGCGTGCTGCCGGGCTTCGCGCCGGACAGCAAAATGCAGATGCTGCTGACCATCAAGGACAGTGCGGAAATCGTCATTGCGATCAATTCCGCGGATATCGAAAAGAACAAGGTGCGCGGCGACCTGGGCATCACCTACGATTTGGACGTCATGCGTTTGATCGACGCATTTCGGGAATACGGCCTTTGCGTCAGCAGCGTCGTGCTGACGCGGTACGCAAAGCAGCCCGCTGCCGAGGCCTTCGAGCGCAAGCTCAATGCACTGGGCGTGCGCACCTACCGACATTACCCGATCCCCGATTATCCTGCAAATCCTTCCCACATTCTCTCTGACGAGGGCTTTGGGAAAAACGATTACATTGAAACATCGCGTCCGGTCGTTGTCGTCACCGCGCCCGGACCCGGCAGCGGAAAAATGGCCACCTGCCTTTCCCAGCTCTACCACGATAATCTGCACGGCATCCGCGCGGGCTATGCCAAATTCGAGACCTTCCCAATCTGGAATTTGCCGCTCAAGCATCCGGTCAACCTAGCTTACGAGGCGGCGACCGTAGATTTGGACGATGTGAACATGATCGACCCCTTCCATTTGGAGGCCTACGGGGAAACCACGGTCAATTACAACCGCGACATCGAGATCTTCCCCGTTTTGCAGGACATTTTCCGCCGGATCTACGGAAGCTGTCCCTATAAGAGCCCAACGGACATGGGCGTCAACATGGCCGGCTACGCAATTTCCGACGATGCCGTCTGCCGTCAGGCCGCAAAGGAGGAAATCATCCGCCGCTATTACGCGGCCGCCTGCGCCGCCAGACGCGGCGTCGCCGAGTCCTCGCAGGTTCATAAGCTGGAGCTTTTAATGAACACGCTCGGTATCACGCCGTCCGACCGCAGCTGCGTTACCCCGGCCAAGCAGCGTGCCGCCGAAACCGGCCTCCCGGCCACGGCAATCGCCCTGCCGGACGGCACAATTGTAACCGGAAAGACCTCACAGCTGCTTGGCTGCGCCTCTGCGGCGCTTCTAAACGCGCTTAAGCGGCTTGCCGGGATTGACGACGCCATTCAGCTGCTTTCTCCCGCCGTCATTACGCCAATTCAGGCACTGAAAACCGCGCATTTGGGAAACCGGAATCCTCGGCTGCATACGGATGAAATTCTAATTGCACTGTCCATCTGCGCCGTAACCAATCCAACGGCGGCACTCGCATTGGAAAAGCTCGATACATTGAGGGGCTGTCAGGCGCATACCTCCGTCATTCTTTCCTCAGTGGATGAAACCGTGTTTAAGAACTTGGGAATGAACGTCACCTGTGAGCCGGTTTATCAAACGCAGCGGCTCTACCACAAATAAATAAAGAAAGAAAGAAAGATGGGGCGCGGCTCATGAAGAGCCGCGCCCCGCGCTTTCTTCTGTCGTCTTTCTTCCTGCTTACGGGAACTGGAAGCCGGGGAAGCCGCCGTTCTCATTGCCATAGCCGTAGCTGTCGCCACTGCCCTGAGAAGGCTCTGTCTCCTGCGTTTGTCCCTGCTCACCGGAGTCGGTCTGCTCCTCGCGGGGCTTCTCGTCCAATGTAATATCCAGCTTCAGCGTTTGCCCTGCACGATAAATGCTCAGCGTTGTCTGATCGCCGGCCGAGAATTTTTTCAGCGCTGCTGCCAGCTCTGCATAGGAGCCGATCTCATAGTCGCCGATTGCCGTAATGATATCGCCCTGCTGCACGCCCGCTTTGGCTGCGCAGTTGCCCTCTACGACCTGGCTGACATAAACGCCGACCGGTAGGCCATAGACCGCCGCCGTCGAGGTGTCCAGATCTCTGGGATAAATGCCGAGATAAGGCTGGCCGACAACATAGCCATACTGCTTGAGATCGTTCACGATCTTCATCACATCGTTAATCGGGATGGCAAAGCCAAGACCCTCAATGGTTGTGCCGGAATTGGTCGAGCCGGAATACTTTGCCGTTGTAATGCCGACCACGTTGCCGTTGGAGTCAAACAGCGGGCCGCCGGAGTTACCGGAATTGATCGCTGCATCCGTTTGCATCATGTTGATCGGCGTGCCGTCCGTATTGATCACGCGGTCAAGTGCGCTGATGTAGCCGACCGTCATCGTATAGGTCAGCTCGCCAAGCGGGTTGCCGATTGCGGAAACCTGATCGCCGACTGCCAGCGAATCCGAATCGCCGATGGAGACGGCGGTCAGCCCGGTCGCGTCGATCTTCAAAAGCGCAACGTCATTGGTTGCTTCATAGCCGACAACCGTAGCGGGATATTCCTTGCCGTCATAAAGCGTAACGGTCAGTGTGCTGGCTCCCTCGACAACGTGATAGTTCGTCACGATGTAGCCGTCCGACGAAATGATAAAGCCGGAGCCGCTGCTTGCCGTTGCGGAGACCTGTCCAAAAATATTCGTTCTTGTGGATTCGTTTGCGATACCGACAACGGCGGAAACATTCTTTGCATAAACCTGCTTCGGCGTCATGGCAACATCGGACGTGTTGGTCTTAATGGCCGGTGTCGCCGCAGTGCTGCCGGAAGGCTCGGTGCTCGTCGGAGTCTGTGCAGCGGTTGTATCGGAGCCGCGAGAGCGCATATACTCCGCGCCGAGGAAGCCGCCGCCAACACCGCCGAGCAAGGCGCACACCAGCGCGATTGCCGCAATCTTCAGCCCAAACTGCTCATGCTTTTTCTTTTCTTTTTTCGGCTTCTCGCGCTTGCCGGAAGCCGAATGCATAACCGGCGGCTGCTGCGAGACCTCATAGGCCGGCTCTGCCTCTTCCTGCTGTGCTTCCTGTGCCTCCGCGTCGAAGGCCTCGATCATCGGTTCGTCCGGCTCAAACTCCGGGAAGCCGCCATTCTCCTGATTGTAATCGTAGCGATCTAATTCACTCATTTTGCTCAGCTCCTTGCGCTGTATTTTATATGCTTTCATTCTAAGTCGGCTTTGTTACGAAAATATGACCTTGATAATAACGTTTTTTGAAGTACGCACACCCTTACTTTTTCCACTTTGCGGCAGTCTCATACAGAAATCGGTAGATATCCGGTGTGCATATCGCGTCCTATGCGCCCCAAGTGCTTTGTCCGGCCTGCCTCCGCTCTGCCCCTCCAGCCGAATTGTGCAAAGACTCCGCAGTCTTTCCCGTGCTCTCTCAGCTTCCCCTATTTCTTGATACGCTCTGACCCCACCCGTAGGGGCATACCGCTGCACGGTTTGAAACGCGCGGAAGCACCGGACGCCGCCCCGATTTTCAAGTCGGAGCCTTGGATCACTCCGCGATCCGCCGCTGGGAATTTCTGCAGCACCGCTCTTGCACATCCCGCATTAAAATGCTATACTATCGGCAACTGCCAAAAACGCGACGGCAACGGAAGGGAGCGAATTACAATGGATCATTATCTCCGTCTTGCCGGGCTTCGAATTCTACTGCGCGCCCCGTTTGCTCTGCGCCCGCACGCCTGCCTGCGTCCGTTTCTCACCGACACCGGCAGCGAGCAGGCATGGAACATTCGCTATACGCTGCTTTCTAACGCAGAGCGGCAGGCGTTCCCCGCCGATGCGCACTGCATTTTTTCCGATCGGCGGATGCGCATTTCCCAATATAGCGGCGGCAAGATCTGGCAGTTTTCGGCGTGGGCTGCCGACCCGTCGAGTCCGCAAAATCCGCTGCTGCTCGAAATCGCTCCCAACGACTTTTTGCTTTTCTTTCCGGAGCAGCAGCTTGCCCGGCTTGCCGACGCGTCCGATTTTACAAATTTCTTAGCGCTGGAAGCGATTTTAGCGCGGTTTGACCGGCTCTTCCTGCACAGCTCCGTTGTGCTTTGGCAGGGAAAGGCGCTCGCATTCTGTGCCGCCTCCGGCGTTGGGAAATCCACGCACGCCGCACTTTGGGCTTCCCACCTCGGCGCGGACATTCTCAACGGCGACCGCTGTCTGCTGGA
This sequence comes from uncultured Eubacteriales bacterium, assembly GCA_902465435.1. GTDB lineage: Bacteria > Bacillota > Clostridia > Oscillospirales > Oscillospiraceae > CABQNH01. The sequence continues at coordinate 50,703 of CABQNH010000007.1, forward strand.
GCCGGTAGAGGGCGGATTTCTCGCGCACGGCTCGCCATGCGCAGGCTCCTCGGGGATCTATCGCCGAGACTGTGCCCCGCTTGCGGGCATCTTTCTTCTGCAGCAGGCGCAGGAAAATCAGGTGCGCCGCGTTTCCCATGCAGAAGCCTTTCGTTCGCTATTGCAGCAATCCGTCATCATCCAATGGGAGGAAGCGCTGACTGCACGCGCCTGCGACCTGCTTCTGCGCCTGACCCAATGTCTGCCCGTCTGGCAGCTTTCCTGCCGACCGGATCCAGAAGCCGCGCTGCTGGCCAGGGAGACTGCCTTTCCGTCCCCGTAGGCATCGATTTGCAGCGCCCCGCCGGAAACGTGTTTTGCGTCGGCTACGTCGACAATACGCATAATTTGCCGAAATTTCAAATTTGTTTTTTCTTTGTTCACAACTCATTCAAAGTTATCATTTAAGCTAAAGCCATAAAAGAAACAAACCTCCCGCCAAGATTTGTTCTCTTTTACCTCTCTTTTCTTTCTATTTTTTCTCTCTCATTTCACAAGAAAAGCGCATCGGAGCGTGCAAGCGTTCCCGATGCGTTTTTCTTTTTCTCTGTCCGCCTCGCCATAATTCCAGGTACCAGGCTCCCATCTGCCGCATACAATGAAATAGCAATTTTCGACTTTTATAAGGATGAAAAACTATGAACTATTACAATGGAGCCTTCAAAGGAAATCGCTGCTGTCAGCCGGATCCATGCGGCGCCTGCGAGGTCGTTCAGGGACCTGCGGGGCCTATGGGGCCGGAAGGGCCCCGCGGCGAACAGGGTGTGCGCGGTGAGCAGGGACCCATGGGGCCTCGCGGTATCAAGGGGGAACAGGGCTGCCCGGGACCGGTTGGGCCGCAGGGTGAGCAGGGCATTCCCGGGCCGCAGGGCGAAAAAGGAGACCCGGAGAACAGGGCGAGCAGGGCATGCAAGGCCCCAAAGGGGAGCCCGGCGATACGCCCGATATTACCGTCGTTGAGGACACTCCGCTCAGCTATAGGCTGCAGTTTAAAACCACTGTGCAGGAACTGACAACGCCAAACCTTTTTGCACCCTTCACGGAATACCATTTTGACCTTTCCGCGATCAATAGTACCCTCGCCATTCCATTGCGCGATTTAATATTAACGTATCAAACGACCTCCTCCAGCGCAATTCGTATTACCATCGCGCCAAAGGACACTGCGGCTCCCGTTTTAGCGGATATACGCCGAACCTCAATTTACAACGGCGGCACCGTCGAGGCTCAAACCTTTAATAATGCTTCCATTTCCGGTCGTACCGTGCTGGACGAGATCGTATACACGCAGTCGCAGGAAACGCATAACATTAAAATTCGCCAGCAGGATCCCGGCACGAAGCTCTGGTCCCTGTGCGAGGTACAGTCGTTCCTCTCTGCCGGCGGCGCCCGCAGCTCCATCCGCGTCCAATGGGCGGAATATGACGTCACCTATCCGGAGCCGACGGCATAAGCAGGCCGTCACACCTGCCGCACAGCACGAAACTACTATCGAAACGGCACGTGAAACCCACAAGACCAACGCGCAGAAGTCAGGTTCCCAAAGAATGGTTTAATCCAGCTGCGCCGGAGGCAGCCGCTGCGGACACCGCAAAGAGAGAGCAGGAAGAAATACAAAGACAATTGGGGAGTGCATTTTCAATGATGCACTCCCGCTTCAGACTGTCAATAAAGTCCGTAACCGTCAAAACAAGAAAACATTTCTGACGATTTCTATGTAAAACACATCCGTTCTACTTTCGGGAAATTCCAAACAAATATGGTGCAAAAAGTGGATGAGGTTCATTGTTTTGACTTGCTTCGGAACTCGCGCCCTACCGTACCTATGTACGCCTACGGGCGCGAGTTTCTCGCCTTCCGAACTTTCTTGATAGCCTGCCAGCGTGTCAAAAGAATTTTTGACACGCTGGGCTGGAGTGCATTCCAATGATGCACTCCCGCTTCAGACTGTCAATAAAGTCCGTAACCGTCAAAACAAGAAAACATTTCTGACGATTTCTATGTAAAACACATCCGTTCTACTTTCGGGAAATTCCAAACAAATATGGTGCAAAAAGTGGATGAGGTTCATTGTTTTGACTTGCTTCGGAACTCGCGCCCTACCGTACCTATGTACGCCTACGGGCGCGAGTTTCTCGCCTTCCGAACTTTCTTGATAGCCTGCCAGCGTGTCAAAAGAATTTTTGACACGCTGGGCTGGAGTGCATTCCAATGATGCACTCCAGCGTTTTTCTTTACGCAAGAAAAGCGTGGAATACTTTTTGCTTTTGTGCTATAATTATTTTTAGCTTTTTGTAGATGGGCGGTTGATAAGAGCATGGGATACAAACTTGCAATTTGCGATGACTCTGCTGCGGATCGGCAATATGTTTTGAATATGGTAAACCGCTGGGCGGTGTCTGCCGGCTGCACGGTACACACCGATCTCTTTTCCTCCGCCGAGAGCTTTCTGTTCCATTATGCGGAGGAAAGCGACTACGACATTCTGCTTCTGGATATTGAAATGGGCACGATGGACGGGGTCACGATGGCGAAGCACCTGCGCAAAAGCAATGACACGGTGCAGATCATTTTTATCACAGGCTATTCCGATTACATCTCGGAGGGCTATGAGGTTGCCGCACTCCACTATTTGATGAAACCCGTAAAGGAAGAGAAGCTCTGCTCGGTGCTCGACCGTGCCGCAGAGAAGCTGTCCAAGAATGAAAAAGTCTTGAACTTTGAAATCGGAGGCGAAATGGTGCGTGTGCCGATTTATCAAATTCGGTATGCCGACGTATTCGGCAACTACGTTACCATTCACGCTCTGTCTGACGTTACGGTAAAAATGACTTTGGGCGAGCTTGAAAAACAGCTTGACGAGCGCTTCTATCGTGTGGGGCGTTCAACGATCATCAACCTAACGCAGATCAGCCGTGTAACCAAGACAGAAATCAAACTGAGCGATGGAACCGCCATTTCTCTCCCTCGTGGAGCATATGACGGTATAAACCGTGCCATTATCAACATGAGGTAAGGCGTATGGGATTGTTTTCAAAAAAAATAGAGAAACAGATCGCTTCCTATCAGCACGAGCTGATTGAAACGCATTACCGGGAAGTGGATAATATGTACCGTCAGATCCGCGGCTGGCGGCACGACTACCGCAACCACATTCAGACGATGAAAGCATACGCAGCAAATGGCGACCTCGATGCCATCAAGAATTATCTTGACCTGCTCGACGAAGATCTGACTACCGTTGATACGGTAATCAAGACCGGCAATCCTATGACCGACGCTATTCTCAATTCCAAGATTTCCCTTGCAAAAGCAAAAGGAATTGAGGTCGTGGCAGATGCACATATTCCCGTAAAACTGAAATCCTCAGAGATTGATCTGTGCTGCATCATTGGCAATCTCTTTGACAATGCCATTGAAGCGAGTGTGAAGCTACCGGAAAATCAGCGTGTGATCCGTGTATATATGGACATGAAAAACACCCAGCTCTATATTTCCTTTACCAACTTTACAGCCGGTAAGAAGATGAAAAAGGAAGGTAAGCTGTTCCGCAGCACGAAAGGCGACGGACACGGTTTCGGTCTTGTTCGCATAGATGCGATTGTGGAACGGCTCGATGGATACATCAGCCGCAATAGTGAGGACGGGGCGTTTACAACTGAAATACTGCTTCCGCAGGTGTGATAATTTGCAATTCATCACCCAGAAATGACGATTCGTCCCCGAAATCAACCGGGGACGATTTTTTGTGCTATCATAAGCGCAGAAAGGATGGTGGTTTTTATGGTTAAGGAAAAAACTCAAAAAGCCAAAAAAGAAAAAGCTTCCAAGCCTAAATACAACATGGCTCAAAACTCTTGGTTTATGATAAAGCTCGCTTGGACTTCGGGAGAGAAAAAGGTTATCGTGCTCAGCTTGTTATCCGCACTTTTCGCTGTGGCACTCAACCTTATCAATCTGTATGTTTCCCCCACGATACTCTCTGTGGTGGAGCGACAGGCATCGGTCACAGAGCTGATCGTAACAATAGTGGTATTCGTTGCTGCGCTGATGCTCGTCTCGGCGGCTTCCTCGTATGTGAACACGAACACCCTGTACGGAAGAATCAGCGTTCGTTGCGAGATCATCAATCTGCTAAACAGAAAGATGGCAACGACATCATATCAGAATATCAGTGATGAGAGATTCAAAACGCTGAAAATCAAGGTGCAGGAAACGATTGGTTCAAACAGGGCAGCTACGGAAGCTGTTTGGACAACGCTGACGGATTTGACAACTAACATTGTCGGCTTTGCGTTTTATGTGGTTCTGATGTCCTCCATTCAGCCGCTTCTGCTGCTTGCGATACTTGCCACAACGGTTGTCTCCTATTTTGTCAGCAACCGTTTGAGTGAATGGGGCTATAAGCACCGTGAAGAAGAATCCGAGTATTCTACACAGATATACTATCTTGATCGTCAATCAAGCGATTTAACCGTTGCAAAGGACATCCGTATTTTCGGGTTGCGTTCCTGGCTCGATGACCTCTATGCAAAAAGCATGGCGGCTTATACTGCGTTCAAGCGTAAAGAACAAGGCGTTTATATTTGGGCAAGCGTTACTGATCTTGTACTTACCTTCCTCCGTAATGCGATTGCCTACGCCTACCTTATCGGTCTTGTAATCGGAAATGGGCTTGGTGTATCAGAGTTCTTACTGTTCTTCGGCGCAGTTGGCGGCTTTACGGCATGGGTGTCGGGTATTCTCGGTGGCTTTAATACACTTCATAAGCAATCTTTGGATATTTCTTCTGTTCGTGAATGCCTTGAATTTCCCGAACCTTTCAAGTTTGAGGACGGAGAGCCCATTAAAACAGAAGAAAACAGACTTTACGAAATCAGACTTGAAAACGTATCCTACCGTTATCCCGGCGCTGACAAAGATACGCTCACGAATATCAATCTGACGCTCCATCCCGGTGAAAAACTTGCTGTTGTTGGTTTGAATGGTGCCGGTAAAACGACACTTATCAAGCTGATCTGCGGCTTCCTTGATCCAACAGAGGGACGCATCCTCCTCGACGGAAAGGACATCAGAGATTACAACCGCAGGGATTACTACAAGATGTTCTCGGCGGTGTTTCAGGAGTTCTCACTCCTTGCCGGTACGATTGCAACCAACGTGGCACAGGACAGCGTTGGTATTGATATGGAGCGTGTTGTGGACTGTGTTGAAAAAGCTGGGCTTCGAAAGAAAATCGAATCCTTGAAAGATGGATACGAAACCTATTTGAACCGAGAAGTCTTTGAGGATGCTATACTCCTTTCGGGCGGTGAAACGCAACGCCTTATGCTTGCCCGTGCGCTATACAAGAACGCTCCGTTTATTGTACTTGACGAGCCTACGGCGGCACTTGATCCTATCGCAGAGTCGGAAATGTATCAAAAGTACAATGAAATGACAAGCGGTAAATCCTCTATCTACATCTCTCACCGCCTTGCCTCCACTCGTTTCTGCGACCGTATCATTATGATTGCGGATGGCGGCATTGGTGAAGAAGGAACGCACGATGAACTCTTAAAAGCAGGCGGTAAATACGCAGAGCTTTATGAGGTTCAGAGCAAATACTACAAGGAAGGAGAGGACGAAAATGAAGAAAACTGATAAAGTGTCGTTGAAAAGAGCTTTTGCGACCAACCATCGAGCGCTCAAATTGATTTATAAGCATTACCCGCAAATGGTAGTATCTCAGTTGTTGAGTGTGGCTTGGAATGCGCTCACGCCATACGTTGGTATTTTCCTCTCCGCACTTGTGATTGACGAGCTTGCAGGAGGCAGAGATGTGAAGCGGCTCCAGATGCTCGTAATCATCACACTTGCATCTGCGGCGGTGATCGCATTGGGCACAGCACTCCTTAACAAGTGGAAAGAAACGCAGAACGCAGGCTGGTGGTTCAAGATTGAGCATATCGTTTCCGAAAAGATGCTTGATACAGATTACGTCAATCTTGATGATACACATACTGCCGAAATGCTGTCCACCATTCGTCAGAACTTTAACGGCGGCGGTTGGGGTCTTGGTCAAGTGCTTGAGTGTTTCAAAGAGCTTTGCTCCTCTATCTTTACAATCCTCGGCGGTCTTGCGCTGACAGTATCCTTGTTTGCGATTAAGGTTCCCGACGATGCAGGCACATTGACTTTACTGAATAACCCTTTGGTTGTTCTTGGCATTATTATCGTGATGTTGGTTGTTACCTTCATTGCACCAATGTTAAATAACAAAGCCGGGAGCTATTACGCAAAACACGCCAATTCCCATAATCTTGGTAATCGTCTATTGGGCTTTTATGGCTATCTCGGTTATTACAGCGCTCTTGCAACCGATGTGAGAATATATCGCCAAGATAAGATCTGCGAAAGATACAATCGCAATAAAGAAGATACTTTTGGTTCTAATGGCTTATTTGCACATTTTGCACGAGGTCCGATGGGGTTATATCGTGCTGCCGGTGCTGCTGTCTCGGTGATTTTTACAGGAATCGTATATGCTTTTGTGTGCCTCAAAGCGATGGCGGGTGCATTTGGTCTTGGTTCTGTTACACAGTATGTAGCATCTATTGCAAAGGTCTCCGGCGGTATGTCAAGCCTTGTTTCCAATGTTGGTGTTATGTGCAACAACACGCCTTTCCTTGAACTGACCTTTGACTTCCTTGATATTCCCAACAATATGTACCAAGGAAGCCTTACCGTTGAAAAACGCCGTGACAGAAAATATCAAGTTGAGTTCCGCAATGTATCCTTCAAATATCCGGGCAGTGACAACTATGCGCTTCGCAACGTCAATATGAAATTTGAGATCGGTAAGCGTCTTGCCGTTGTCGGTATGAACGGAAGCGGTAAAACCACGTTTATCAAATTGCTGTGCCGTCTGTATGACCCCACCGAGGGAGAAATTTTGCTTAACGGCATTGATATTCGCAAGTACAATTATCGTGAATACATGGACATTTTCTCCGTTGTGTTCCAGGACTTCAAGCTGCTCAGTTTGAAGCTCGGTGAGAATATAGCCGGCAAGGTTGATTACGATAAGGAGCTTGTCATTGACTGTCTTGAAAAAGCAGGATTCGCAGACAGATTTATCAAAATGAAAGACGGCACGGAAACTTATCTCTACAAAGACTTCGACACCAAAAACGGCGTTGACGTTTCCGGCGGCGAAGCACAGAAGATCGCCATTGCCCGTGCGCTCTACAAGGATGCGCCGTTCATCATTTTAGACGAACCCACTGCAGCTCTCGACCCGATTGCCGAAGCGGAGATTTACGGAAAGTTTGACGAGATCGCAGGCGACAAAACCGCCATCTACATCTCCCACCGTCTATCCTCTTGTAAGTTCTGCGACGAGATCGCTGTGTTCCACGAGGGTGCAGTCATTCAGCAAGGCTCCCACGCTTCTCTCGTTGCCGACACAAACGGCAAATACTACGAACTGTGGCACGCACAGGCACAGTATTATACGGAATAAACCAAATTTAGAGCAGTTCTCACTTTCGGGAACTGCTCTAAACGGTTTATTTACATATGACATTGCGTAACCTGACGCATTGGGTAGTGTCAGCTCGTCTTATTATCATGCGGAACTGCAATAGAGCGATTGAATCGTTCCCTTGCTGTTCCGTATGATAAGCGCCATTCTTTTGAAATTTCCATGGTTTCGGGGTGACCGCTAAGTTCCCGGCGGCATGGTTGAAGCGCCAAACCATATTTTTAAGCCCGTACCGAAGGAAATACATCGGAATGGGCTTTGTAACGTAAAATGAAATACCAACAGCCGGAATTGCCGTGGTCAACCGTTAGTCGCTGTTTTTATGCGTTCCATATTTCTCCGCCATTTCTTTTGTATGTGCATGAAGCAGTTTCAGCGCTCGCGTTTGGACACACAGGAGCTTCGTTTGATCCGTGTCTGCAAACTCGCGCTTGATCCTCGCAGATGCTGCCGCATGACTATCTCCTGTTCTGCTTTCATCCGCTGCCGATAGGAACCTTTGCAGCAACCCCAAATCGCTGGAGTAATGAAGCTCCACAAGCTTTGCCCGGTACTCTAACTCCGCGGGGGTGATTCCGGGAAATTGCTTCATATCTACGGTGTGCTGCGCTTCATGCTTCAGAAGGGAAACAAGAAACCGCTCGCTTTCGAAATCATACGCCTGCTCAATGCAGTTGATCGTGCCGTCGGGCGAGGCCCAGCCGCCCGTACCGTACCTGCCGAAGGTCAGATAATCCATCCAGCTGCGAAATACGAAGCCTTTGAGAATGTTGACGGTATATTCCGCCGTTCCGCTCGGCAGCTCGACACAGTAGACGGTCGGAACCGTATCCCTCCAAATATAAGGTCCGTAATATCCCTGAGTCTTCCCAAAAAGCGCATGATAGCCCTCCGCCTCAAACACAGATTGAAGCCGCCCCGCCAGAAGCGTTTCGTCCGCATCCTGCATATCCAGAAGCATCCGCAGCTGCTTCAGCAGCTTGTCTGCGGCCTCTGCCTCCGGGAGGCCGCAATAAAAGGTGTCCCGAAAATAGATCTGATAGAAACGCAGGATGTCATTAAGATTGTTTGGTATTTCATAGGTGCGATATTTACAATCCTCAAAGACTGCGACATACGCGGGGAGGATCTCTTTGAATTCCTTGTGATCGCGCATGTATGCAATCGCGCCTTTCACATCCCCATTCAGAAAAAACCGGCTAATTTGCATTGCTGCATTCCCTTCTGTCAGTATGAATTTAAATTACGCTTTCGTTTTCTTGTAAATACTTTAGGTATTGTGCCGATGAACTGCATAGACGGTACAATAGCCACGGCCGGAGGCTCCTATCAAATTGCAGGAATTTAGGCCATGGGTCTGACCAAGTCATAGGAGCGCAACCCTAGGACAAACGTCAGCGGAATTGAAGTCGCCAACATCAGCATGAAATTGCCTGCCGATCCTAATGGGGCGACACCTCTCGAAATGATCCGATAGAATCGCACTTTTCGCTCTTTTCTTTGCGCTATTTACTCTTCCGCAGCCGTGTGGCCAGCAAAGCGCTTCTGCACCATCGTGGAATCGCCTAAGCTCTCTGCAGTCTATAATAGCCTTCTCTCTGACTCAGTTAGCGAGCAACTCCTATTTGCAAGCAGTCAAAACCTCCTGCTAAGCCGGCGGCTTGATTAAACGCTATAAGGGCTTTTTACCGGCAGTTATCAAATGCATTAAATGCCTCACCGCCCGTAAACAGGCATCAACTATTTCCTAAGTACATACGAATTTGTTAAATTACGACACCAACTCGCTTCGCTCGATACTTGAAGCGAAAGCTTTTTTACGGGATTCCCCACCGGAATAGCCAGTTCTTCCTGAATTCAAAAGAAAAAGCACTTGCCGAAGCAAGTGCTTTTGGCTCCCCCTGTTGGGCTCGAACCAACGACCCCATGATTAACAGTCATGTGCTCTACCAACTGAGCTAAGGAGGAATATATATGTTGGCGTTACCTATTTTTGCGGCCAGTCGCCCGGCAACTATCGTCGGCGAAG